>CBDUGR010000155.1:0-5788 GCA_965366515.1 uncultured Gammaproteobacteria bacterium
TTAAGTATTACGCAAAGGCCAAATAATATCCGTTTTAAATTGCGGAGATAGAGAAAGAAGATATAGCTCGACTCTAATGAAAAATAGTGTGCCGGATTTTTGCCGGACAGAGTACTGCTTTGTTGTGTTTTTGGATGATAATTGCAACGAGTGAATACGCTAAAGTGCTAATAATAACAATAATTTAAATTTGTTTTGGGTGGTTTATAAAAAAAGATGCATCCCCACTTTTGCTTTTTTGTTAAATGCCTTCTCCTTGGGGAGAAGGCTAGGATGAGGGGTATTTCCACCCTCACCCCAGCCCTCTCCCGCCAGCGGGAGAGGGGGCCATATTCTTGGTAGCGCCTTCGATGCGGGCTCTTTTTTGCCTAGAAAAGCATTAGGAGAAGCAAAAGCTCCACCGTTATCTGTTCGTATGGCTTGAGGTAAACCTTATTCCTTAAACACCCGTTCAAATGCAGGTGTTTATACTGAATGTTGAGCAGCAGGGAGTCAGTCATAAGTTGAAGAAATTGAGGAAAACAGATGGTGGATTAGTTAAATTCGAGTGCGGTAGTTTATAATTTTGAATTGTAGGCGCAGCTTAGTCAGTCTGATCAATTGGTAATTGGTAATTGGTGAATCGGCAGTCGCTGATTTTCGCTGTATTTTTTGTTCAGCGGATTGCTTTTATCCCGGAGACACTTTGAATTTATCTTGATAACATGCTGGTAATACAGATTCATACACTCTGTTATAAAAGTTTGAATAAGGAGAGAAAATGGACCTATTACGTATACTGATATCCATTCTATTGCCGCCACTTGGAGTCTTTCTGCAGGTTGGAATCGGGAAACATTTCTGGATCAATATTGTTCTCACGTTACTCGGTTACATACCTGGAATTGTTCATGCTGTGTGGGTAATCGCCAAAAAATAGCAAATCTGTTGGGTTTTTAAGATTGGTTGATTGTTTAGGCACTTATATCTTATGAAACCTATTAGAATATATTTGGCTGGAATGATATCCGGTTGGGGATGATTCTCGCTTTACCTAATTACTAGATACAGTGCCGCGCCGTTACGGTTTATATGTAGCAGTGCTGATTGTCGGTTACGTGATAGTGCGCGTTTGAAACTGCCAATATCATGCACGCGCTGTCGATTTGCACTGAGGATTATATCGCCAGTGCGAAGCCCATTATAGGAAGCGGCGGAGTTTGGTGAAAGTCCTGTGACTATTACACCTTCACCTTCAGGATTATTTTCAAAATGAGCGCCTTCAAGCAACGAATGTAGTTTGCCACTAACGGATGAAAGCTGCAGTGGCTTTCCTACTTTCAAGGCTAGTGTTTTTGTTTTTCCATTACGAATCAGACCAACACTAACCATGTCGCCGATTGCTTTAATGCCAATCTGACTGCGCAATTGCCCGGATGATTTGGTGCTGTTGCCGTCTATCGAGATAATAACATCACCGGCCTCAATGCCAGCCTCTTCAGCAGGAGATTCCTCGCTTACCCCTGTTACCAATACACCCTGCTGACCGTTTTCCAATCCAAAGGCTTCCCGTAATTCAGGAGTGATATCCTGAATCCCTACGCCGATCTGACCTCGCCGTACCTCGCCATATTCATTAATCTGCAACATGCTTGCTTTTGCCATGTTTATTGGAATAGCAAAACCAATGCCCACGTTACCCCCAGCGGGGGCGATTATGGCGGTATTAATACCGATCAGTTCGCCGCGTAAGTTGACTAATGCCCCGCCGGAATTACCCGGATTGATTGATGCGTCGGTCTGAATAAAGTTTTCGTATCCTTCAATGCCCAATCCAGTTCTACCCAGGGCACTGACGATACCAGTTGTGACTGTCTGTCCCAAGCCGAAGGGGTTACCTATTGCGACTACAAAATCACCCACCTCAAGAGTATTGGAGCTGGCCATAGTCACTTGTGTTAGTTGATCGGCTTTTATTTGGAGAATAGCAATATCCAACTCCGGATCGGTTCCCTTAATCTGAGCTTTAAAGGATCTGCCATCCACCAGGGAAACCTGTACTTCATCGGCATCCTTAATAACATGATAATTGGTAATTACGATACCTTCTGACGCGTCTACTATGACACCGGATCCAGCACTTTGCTGGCGTTTTTTTGGCGTGGGCTGTGAGAACTGATGCTGTTCAGGAATGTTAAAGAAGCGTCTGAAGAAAGGATCATTCAATAGTGGGTTATAGGCCTGCTGGGTGGAAAATGTGGCAATATTCACGACCGCGGGGTTGATCCGTTTCAGCATGGGCGCAAGGGATGGCAAAGGCTTGCCATAAGAACCCTCGGTGGGCAAGCCACCTTGTGCTGAAATAGCAGTCACCAGAAGCAGAAAAAAAATAAAATATTTTCTTATAAGCACTAATAGAACCCTTTTTGATAGAAATGCACAGCAGGTAGGCAAAACCTGCTGTGCGCAAGTGAATTACTATGAGTTGATACTGATTTTTCGGGTTTCGCTGTCCACTACCTCGCGCCGAGGAATCATCAGTTTCAATACGCCATCCTTCATATTCGCCTGAATTTCTTCGACGTTGGCGTCATCAGGCAATGACAAGGTTCTCTGGAACTTGCCGTAGCTCCTTTCGATACGGTAGAAGTGGCGATCCTTATCTTCCTTCTCCTCTTGCTTCTCACCCTGAATGGTCAGGATATCGCCGCTGAGTTCAATGGAGAGATCCCTTTCGGTCATTCCCGGCGCCTCCAGTGTCACTTCATAACAGCGATTATCGCTGGATACATTCAGGCTTGGTCTGAAAGATTGTATTGTCCAGCTGTTCCCTGATTCAGGAAGCCTGGACCGAAGTGAAGGAAAGTTAAAACCGCGGAAAGCATCGTCAAAAAGACTATCAATTTCCTGATGTAATTGCTGAACCGGGTTATAGAATGATTGCTCCAAAGTTGGCATTTGCTGCTCATTGGCGGCTCTTTTTACAGGTACCCGGCTGCCTGAACCACTCACCGATTCTTCATGCTTAAACCAATTCCAGGGGTTGAGCTTATTAATGTCCATGGTGTGTTCTCCTGCAATCTATGTTGCGATAGTGATTGTAAAATGGGGCGGCTTATGATGGCGCCCGGTTTGTCCCCAATAACTTTAAATTAAGCTGATTTTTGGTTTTCGGAAGGTTGATCGATTGCCTGGCCTGTGATGCCAATGGTGATAGATTTTGGTTTCAACTCCTCGGGAATTTCCCGCATTAGATTAATTGTGAGCAGGCCCCTTTCCAGACTGGCTTTGGTTACTTCAACGTAGTCCGCCAGAGTGAATTTGCGCTCGAAGGTTCTATTGGCAATGCCCTGATAGATATACTTATGTTGCTCGCCATCATTGCATTTTTCTCCTCGCACGGTTAACACCCCGTTGTCTAGCTGAATGTCGAGTTCTGACCGGTCAAAGCCAGCAACCGCGAGAGTGATGGTATACTGATTTTCATCATGTACTTCGATATCGTAAGGGGGGTATGCTGGAGCCGTTTGCTCGCTGCCCAGTGCTTTGTCCAGCAGTGTGCCAAACCTATCAAAGCCAATACTGTTCCGATACAGTGGGGTTAAATCAATCGTGTTCACGACACATCCTCCATATGAAGCAATATTAAAAAAATTCAACTTAGCAACTACCGTACTTATTCCTGATACGGCATGCTAATTCTCTATCTAGGTGCTTTGTTAGCGATTTCAAGAGGGATTTATCGAATTTTTTAAGGCTTTTAGATTTTACAAAGGCTTTACATTTAGCCTGGTTACCCTGTGATAGGATGAATTTGTGTTGCCGACATTGGTTGGTGAGCAAGTTCAAATCAAAAGGAGAAATAAAATGACCAGTGTAACTAAAATATTGTTATCGACATTTATCGTGATGGGTTTATCTGCCTGCAGCGATGATTCAAGCAGTTCGAAATCGCAGTTGGATAATGCTACGGAAAAAGCAGCCGGAGCTATGGACTCTATGAATAAAACGGCTGCGGATACGATGAAAATGGCAAAGGATAAAGCTGGTGGAGCATATGAAGCAGTTAAGGATAAAACACACGACATGGTAGAAGATGCCAAGGAAGTGGCTTCCGATACCATCAAGGAAAAACTGAATGAAACGATTGAGAGCACCAAGGATAAGCTGATGTCTGAAGCAAAAGATAAGACCCTGGAGGAAACAAAGGAAAATGCCATGGGTGAGGCTGAGAAAAAGATGTCTTCTTTAATGGAGTAAGGAGGTTGGACCTTTTGCAAAAGGTGGACCCCAGCCCTGCTGGGGTGGCCTTCATAGATGGTATGGCAGACAGGAAGTCTCTTGGTAACTCCAGCGCGTGAGCCGCAAGGTTTCATGCAAAGGAGAAACCATGAGGCAACTAAAAAGTCTAAATGACACCAGATGTGGGTATAAATACCCTTTGGTATTCATTCCCAAATATTGAAGGAGAGCTTAATTGAGGAAGGTCATCTGATTATATCGATTCTTCCAAAAAATTCGGGCTGCCACCTTTGCCGAGGCATGTCACTCACTTTCAAACCGGATACCTTGAGCCAGGGGTAATTCGGTAGAGTAGTTAATAGTATTGGTACTGCGACGCATATAGCCTTTCCAGGCGTCCGAACCGGATTCACGACCGCCGCCGGTCTCTTTTTCACCACCAAAAGCACCACCAATTTCTGCACCGCTAGTGCCTATGTTGACATTGGCGATACCGCAGTCGCTACCACTTGCCCCAAGGAATAGCTCCGACTCCTGAAGATCTCTGGTGAAGATGGCAGAAGCTAACCCTTGGGGTACATCGTTATGCTGACGAATCGCTTCCTGCAAATCGCTGTAAGGATAGATATAGAGAATAGGCGCGAAGGTTTCTTCACGAACGGTGGCAGTTGACTGTGGCATTTCCACTATGGCTGGTTTGACGTAATAGGCGCGTGGATGACGATCACTGAATAGACGCTCGCCACCCTGTACCTTGCCGCCCGCAGCAATCGCAACTTTAAGTGCTGATCGCATGGCTATATAAGCTGCTTGGTCAATTAACGGACCGACTAAAGTATCATCTGCCAGTGGATTGCCGACCTTGATATCCTGATAGGCTCGTCGTAGCGCCGGGACAAAATTATTATAGACCTTATGGTGAACAAATAACCGACGAGTGCTGGTACAACGCTGCCCGGCGGTTCCTACTGCGCCGAACAGGATTGCGCGCAATGCCATATCCTGATCAGCTGAGGGGCACACGATAACGGCATTGTTACCGCCCAGCTCTAATATTGAGCGACCAAAACGCGCTGCGACAACGGGTCCCACCTTACGTCCCATGGCGGTGCTGCCGGTAGCGCTGATTAGTGGTACTCGCTTGTCTGCGGTGAGTTGCTCGCCGACATCGCCAGCCCCGATGATTAATTGAGATAAGCCTTGAGGGGCGTCTGTAAACGCTGCCATCGCATCCTCAAACAGTTTTTGGCAGGCAAGGGCGGTAATAGGTGTTTTCTCTGAGGGTTTCCAGATAACAGTATTGCCACACACAATAGCCAGTGCGGTATTCCATGCCCATACAGCAACAGGAAAATTAAAGGCGGAGATAATGCCGACTGGCCCTAAAGGATGCCATGTTTCCATCATGCGATGCCCTGGACGTTCCGACGCAATCGTTAACCCATAAAGCTGGCGGGAAAGGCCGGTCGCAAAATCGCAGATATCAATCATCTCCTGAATTTCACCCAAACCTTCGGATGTGATTTTACCAACCTCAATAGAGATGATGCGCCCAAGATCCTCTTTG
>CBDUGR010000156.1:0-5768 GCA_965366515.1 uncultured Gammaproteobacteria bacterium
AAGCAACCACCTATTTAATGCTGGCTTTATTACACCCACAATTTTAGCGATGATGGCTATTTTTTTACTGCCCCGACAGTTCCATGTCACCTTTGTAGAAAGCACTGACAGGGAGCACTTGAAAACGGCTCGCTGGCTATTCCCTCTGTACCTGCTTATTACTTGCCTGGTAATCATTCCAATTACTATTACAGGATCAATGCTTTTTCAGGGCTTACCGATGAACCCGGATATGTTTGTACTGACACTGCCCATGTCTGAGGGTAGCAACCTGTTAACACTGGCCGCTTTTATTGGTGGATTTTCAGCAGCTACCAGTATGGTGATTATTGCGGTCATTACACTGAGCACCATGGTGTGCAATGACATAGTTATGCCCTGGCTGTTCAAAATCAATAAACTCAACCTTAAGGAGAAATCCGATCTAACCGGTTTGCTGCTAGGCATCAGGCGCTGTGCAATACTGGCCATCCTTCTATTGGGCTATGCTTACTACCGCTACATCAGCGAAATAGCAACCCTCGCATCCATCGGCCTGGTCTCTTTTGTCGCAGCAGCTCAGTTTGCTCCTGCCGTTATCGGTGGCGTTTATTGGAAACAGGGACATCGCAAAGGTGCGACCTTTGGTCTGATCGCAGGATTTTCAGTCTGGCTTTATACACTCTTACTACCCACTTTAGTGGATACAGGCTGGCTGTCCCAGGCATTTATTGAGCAGGGCTTATGGGGTATCAGCTGGCTTCGGCCATACGCACTGTTTGGTCTAGAGGGTTATGATCCTATCACGCACAGCCTGATATGGAGCCTAGCCATCAACACCTGGTTTTATATCTATTTTTCATTAGGTAGTACTGCGCGCTTAACCGATCGAATTCAAGCTGCTCATTTCACACAGACATTTCTGGCACAACAACCCAAACCACGAATTCCCTGGTGGAGCACATCTGAAGTTGGTGAGTTACGCTTACTGGCCGAGCGCTATATTGGCAAAGCCAGCACGCAAAAAGCTTTTGCTGAATATGCCCGAGAGAAAGGGGCCGATTTAAGCCCATCTGAACAGGCTGACAGCGAACTGGTGCGTTTTACTGAACGCTTGCTGGCCGGAGCGATTGGCGCTTCGTCAGCCAGACTCGTTATTACTTCAATGTTACATAAAAAAAAGGACGTGCCTATCGAGGATATCGTCAATATTGTCGACGAAGCATCGCAGGCTATACAATTTAACCAGGATCTGCTGCACACAACTATTGAACATATCGATCAAGGTATCAGTGTGGTTGATAAGAATCTTCAGATTGTTGCCTGGAACACTCGGTATATAGAGCTCTTTGACTACCCGCCCGGTTTAATACAGGTTGGACGCCCGATTGCCGAAGTTATTCGCTATAACGCTGAAAATGGTGAATGTGGTCCTGGTGATATAGAAGAGCATGTCAATAAACGGCTTCAATTTCTCGCTGCAGGCACTCCCCATTCGTTTCAGCGCTTTAGGGATAACGGAACGGTGCTGGAAATGTACGGCAACCCAATGCCAGGGGGTGGCTTTGTCACCAGTTTCAGTGACATCACGGAACATAAAAAAATTCAGCAGGAACTGGTTGAAATCAATGAAAATCTGGAGCAAAGAGTACGGGATAGAACTCAGGAACTCTCCGTTTTAAATCAAGAACTGCGTGCTGCAAACTCGAGCAAAACCCATTTTATTGCTGCAGTAAATCATGACCTGATGCAGCCATTAAACGCAGCTCGCCTGTTTACCTCATCACTAATGCAAAAGACAGATTGTGAAGAGCATTTGGTTAAGCGAATTGCGAAGTCCCTGCAATCTGCAGAAGAAATACTCAATACACTGGTAGATATATCCAAACTGGATAGTGGTTCTTTGAAGGTAAATATAAAGTCGTTCCCTGTGGCAGCTATTCTAAAGACGCTGAGCGATGAATTTTCAGTCGTTGCGGAGCAGCGCAACATACAGTTTGACACATTACCCTGTTCACTCTTCATACAGAGTGATCCTCACCTGCTTCGTCGAATTTTACAGAATTTCTTATCTAATGCACTGCGATATACCAGAGAAGGTCGGGTATTGATCGGTTGCCGCCGTATACATAGTTTATCGAATGAACGCAAACTTTTGATTCAGGTTTGGGACACAGGTGTGGGAATTGCCGAAACTGATATTAGCAGAATGTTTAAAGAGTTCGAGCGCCTGGACAATCAGCGCTCTAATCATGAGAAAGGCGTTGGGCTTGGGCTGGCCATTGCAAAGCGAATCAGCCAAATTCTAGACCACCCCATATCCGTTAAATCGCAGCTCGGCAGAGGTACCGTTTTCAGTCTGGAAGTACCTGTTAGCACCGAATTAGATATTACAGCAACTGCCGATCGTTCTGCAGTGTCGCAAAAAGCAGTTGAAGACTGCTTACCAGGAAGCTCAGATTTAAGTAACGTTAGAGTTCTATGTATTGATAATGATCCAGATGTACTCGATGCGATGCAAGCCTTGCTACTAGGTTGGTCATGCCAGGTGGTGGCAGCGCTTTCTGAAACTGAAGCACTGAAAATGCTGCAGGACGGCTCTCTGAATATCGATATTATGCTTGTAGATTACCACCTGGATAAAGGACAAACGGGTATTGAAGCAATGAAAGCGATCAAGAAATATCTTGGCAAGCATATCCCCGGCATTCTAATCACGGCCGATTTTAGTGAAGAAGTGAAAGAACTGGCTATCGACGAAGGCTATCGGTACCTGCGTAAACCGGTTAATCCGGGTGCACTTAGAAGCCTTATTTCCAAATCATCCCGACCTTTACTGAAGCCACGTATTTAAAAATACGGCTGGCATATTTTAAAATAATTTTTTAGTTTTCAGTTCGCAGTATCCGACGATTCGACTTCCAGGTAGGTAGCCGCAACTGCGGCCGCCTGAGTACGGTTACTTACGCCCAGTTTTTTGAAAATCTCTGTCAAATGAGCCTTGATGGTCGCTTCCGAAACACAAACTTCATCAGCGATTTGCTTGTTCAGGCGGCCATCTGTCAGCATCATCAAAATCCTGAATTGCTTAGGCGTCAACGTTGCCAGTCGATCAATAAAATCTGAACTGTCACGTGCCACATCGCTGATCTGTTCAGCCATCCCTTTAGGTAACCAGACTTCTCCCGCCAGCACCTGCTCAATGGCCTCTACAATACGAGAAATCTGCGAGGACTTGGGAATAAAACCCGCTGCGCCAAACTCCATTGCACGAGCAATTGTTTCAACATCTTCGCTGGCAGAAATCATAGTGACCGGTATCTGAGGACATTGCAGCCCTAAATAGCTAAGTGCAGAAAACCCAACGGCTCCGGGCATATGTAAATCCAGCATTATTAGATCACCATCATCATGATGGCGTATCACACGCTGTAGCGACGAAAAACTATCGGCATCGATCACCTTAATATCGCCAAAAGACTGCTGAATCGCATGGTGCAGTGCATCACGAAATAACGGATGATCATCCGCAATTATTATCTTATTTGCTACATACATATGGTTTCCTTTATTCGGGAGCAAGCATTAAGCAATTGCTGCAATCCTCTATTAAGGTGCTATACCATCATACCAGACAAATATTGCAACTAGACAATGGTCGAGTTTTATACGCTATTCCCTGTGATTACAGGCTAATTCAGAGAAAATTATAGACTTTCCGCTAATACACTCAATCAGCCATTACCCGCAAAATATGCCCACAGTTTAATATAAAACCAGTGGGGAATCGAAATGACCAGTAAATGCCCAAACCGATTAGCTCTTTACGTAGCAATCAGTTCATTATTTTTGGCAGCTAACTCCAACACCGCCGCTGCGGCGGCTACAACCGAGCAACTTGAATCCCGGATTGCGCAACTGGAAGCACTTATTCAGAAACTTGAAGGCAAAGTCTCAGAACAAGACGAGGCAATTTCCACAGTTAAGGAGTTTACCGTTGCGACTGATGCAAATAGAGCTTCTGATTCCAAACCTGGTACAAAAGTTACTCTTGGCGGCTACATCAAAGCCGACACCACCTACAGCAGCTATAGCGGTGGCGACCTGGCAGCAGGCAGTGCAGGTCGTGATTTCTATATCCCAGGCACAATACCTGTTGGTGGCCTGAATGAGAGCACCGATACCGATTACTCAGCCAAGGAGTCTAGATTCTTCCTAAAAACAGAATCTGACTTTAACGGCAAGGCGCTGATTAGCTATATCGAGATGGACTTCCTACTGGCTCCCGGTGGCAACGAACGAGTCAGTAACGGATACCAGCCAAGAATGCGCCACGCATTCCTCAAATATGGTAAGTGGATGGCCGGACAAAGCTGGTCGACATTCCAGGATGTCGGCGCGTTGGCAGAGAACCTCGACTTTGTTGGACCCGCAGAAGGCACAGTTTTTGAGCGACAACCACAGATTCGCTATACCCACGGTAACTGGCAAGTCGCTCTCGAAAATCCTGAAACTACGGTCACCCCCTTTGGCGGAGGAGCTAGAATTGTAACAGACGATAACGCCTTACCTGATGTGGTCATGCGATATATTTATAAGGAAGACTGGGGCTGGCTGAGCGCCGCAACCATCGCTCGCCAGCTGAGCTATGAGGACAAGGCTTCCGGCATAGATGATACCGAAAGTGGATTTGGCATCAGTCTGTCAGGTAAAGTCAAAATCGGCCGCGACGATATTCGTTTTATGTTAACACGCGGCAGTGGATTGGGTCGCTATGTTGGACTTAACACCGCAAACGGTGCTGTCGTTGATGCAAAAGGAGACCTGGAAGCTATCGACTCGACATCCGGCTTTGTTTCACTGAGGCATTTTTGGAATGAGAGCTGGCGCTCAAACCTGACTCTATCTGGTTTCTCCGCGGACAACGACACGGATCTGACTGGAAGCGGTGTTACCAAACAGGTGTATAGTGTCCACCTCAATCTGCTCTACTCACCAACACCCAAAATAACCATTGGTGCTGAATATATGTTTGCCGAACGTGAAATTGAAAGCGGTGCGGATGGCGATCTCGACAGATTCATATTTTCCATGAAATACGGCTTTTAACTTATTATTATGTAAATTGTTTTTGCGGCAGTACCAAGCCCTGGCTCCTTTCCCATCCCCTATTCAGCCAGGGCTTTTTTTACCTCAATTTTTTAAAGACTCTTTGATGCTATCTCTAGTACATCTTTGGACAACTGCGGTGCGGCACGCACTCTTTGCAATTGTTCCTTCATCAATATACTAAGCTCTGGAACATATTTTCGCCAACGCGTGAGCGGAATTAACAGTCTGGCAGCAATAGAGGGATTGATAGCATTCAGTTCAATCACCCGGTCAGCCAAAAATTCATACCCTGCGCCATCCTTGCGATGAAAACCTGTTGCATTCTGGTTGCAGAATACGCCAATCAATGACCGAACTTTGTTAGGGTTCTTCATACTGAAAGCCGGATGCGACAAAAGACGCATAACCTCTGCAAAAGTTCCCTCCAGCGGGCTGGAAGCCTGTATTGCAAACCACTGATCAACCACCAATGGATCGTGCTGCCAATGCTGGTAGAATCTATCCAATGCAATGATCCGCTCTTCCTGATAACCAGAATGGGTCAACGCAATCAGTGCCGCGCTGGTATCCGTCATATTATTGCTATCCGCCAACTGTTTTTGGCAATACTTCAGCATATCGGGATGCTGCAAAAGCATAAGATAATGCAAACAGATATTTTTTAAACTGCGTTGTGC
>CBDUGR010000157.1:0-5765 GCA_965366515.1 uncultured Gammaproteobacteria bacterium
CTTTCCCGAGCCTTTTTCGACGTCTAATAAATCTAGGCCTCTAGATCACGAGGGTTCATAGGCCAGACTTGAGCTTAGCCAACGTTCCATTTCTGCAGCGGTCATTCCTTTGCGTTTCGCCAAATCATGAACCTGGTCCCGGTCAATTTTGCCGACACCAAAGTAACGCGATTCCGGGTGTGAAAAATACCAACCACTGACAGATGCGGCGGGTAGCATGGCGAAACTATCGGTTAATTGAACACCGCTCTCCTTTTCAGCATCGAGTAGCTCAAATAGTGTGGTTTTTTCCGTATGATCTGGACAGGCCGGGTATCCAGGAGCCGGTCTTATTCCCTGGTAGTTTTCACCAATGAGTTGCTCGCTAGTTAAGTTTTCTGTCTGGTTATAACTCCAGAACTCTTTGCGCACACGTTCGTGCATTCTTTCGGCAAAGGCTTCGGCTAGTCGATCGGCCAGAGCTTTGACCATAATAGCATTGTAATCATCGTGAGCGCGCGCAAACTCCTCGGAAAACTCCTGAGCACCGATGCCCGTAGTGACGACAAAACCCCCGATGTAGTCTTCAAGATCTGAACTCTTGGGTGCGACGAAATCGGCTAGTGAATAATTTGGTTTCTCATCCGGTTTCTTTGCTTGCTGGCGCAAATGATGGAGTGTGGTTTTTTGCTGCTGCCGAGTATTGTCGGTGTAAAGCTCTATATCATTGGATGTCGTACGGTTTGCAGGCCAAAATCCTATAACTGCATTTGCCTGAAATTTCTTTTCTTTAATAATACGTTTCAGTAAAGTCTGCGCATCCTGGAAAAGTTGCGTTGCCTGCTCACCGAGTTTTTTGTCTTGCAGTATTTTTGGATATTTGCCTGAGAGCTCCCAGGTGATAAAAAATGGTGTCCAGTCGATATATTCTACTAACTCCTCGAGCGGATAGTTCTCGAACTTGCGAATTCCCGTGAATGAAGGGCGCGGTGGTTGGTAGCCGCTCCAGTCAATTTTGGGAGCATTCTCACAGGCTTTCTGATACGAAAGGGGCTTGGTTTTTGGTCGCCTGTTTTTATTACGCTCTCTGATTTTTTCGTATTCCTCTTTTTGGGCTGCAATAAAGGTCGGTTTATTCACTTCACTCAGTAGTTGTCCGGCAACACCCACGCTGCGTGATGCATCGGCCACATAAACAGCGACATCGTTCTGGTATTGAGGTGTAATTTTAACGGCAGTATGTGCTTTTGAAGTGGTTGCGCCTCCAATCATGAGTGGAATATCGAATTCCAGGCGCTGCATCTCCTTGGCGACATGCACCATTTCGTCAAGTGAGGGAGTAATCAGTCCGCTGAGTCCAATGATGTCGACCTTTTCTTCTCGCGCGACTTTAAGAATTTTTTCGCAAGGCACCATAACCCCGAGGTCTATGATTTCATAGTTATTGCACTGCAGCACAACTCCTACAATGTTCTTCCCGATATCATGCACATCACCCTTGACTGTGGCCATTAAGATCTTGCCATTGTTGCTTACTTTGGCACCATCTTTTTCGGCTTCAATGAAAGGCAGCAGGTAGGCGACAGCCTTTTTCATGACACGTGCACTTTTGACCACCTGCGGTAGAAACATTTTTCCCGATCCGAATAGGTCTCCCACCCGATTCATACCGTCCATCAATGGGCCTTCGATGACCTCGATCGGCTTGTTGGCAAGTTGACGCGCCCCCTCTGTATCCTCATCAATGTGGGCGGTGATACCTTTAACCAGTGCGTGCTCCAGTCTTTGGTTGACCGGCCAACTGCGCCACTCTTCGCTCTGGACTTCCTTGGTAGTACCATCACCCCGGTAGTTTTCAGCGATGTTCAGCAGATTTTCTGTTGCCTCGTCAGTGCGGTTCAGGACGACATCCTCGACGCAATTTCTAAGTTCTGTCGGCAGATCATCGTATACGGCCAATTGCCCTGCGTTGACAATACCCATGCTCATACCTTGGCGGATTGCATGATATAAAAACACGGAATGTATTGCTTCACGTACTGGGTTGTTGCCTCTGAATGAAAAGGAAACATTACTCACACCGCCAGAAATGAAGGCGTGGGGCAGATGCTGTTTAATCCATTGAGTTGCTTCGATAAAATCCTGTGCGTAGTTATTATGTTCCTCTATCCCTGTTGCTACGGCAAAAATATTGGGGTCAAAAATGATGTCCTGGGGAGCAAACCCGATTTGATTAACCAGAAGATCGTAGGACCTTTTACAAATAGCCGTTTTACGGGCTGCGCTATCCGCTTGTCCATTTTCATCAAATGCCATCACAATAACGGCCGCACCGTAGCGTTGGCATTTCCTGGCATGCTCCAGGAATACCTGTTCGCCTTCTTTCAGGCTGATGGAGTTAACAATAGATTTCCCTTGGACGCATTTGAGGCCAGCTTCAATAATTTCCCATTTAGACGAATCAATCATAATAGGGACTTTGGATATATCCGGCTCCGCAGCGATCAGGTGGAGAAAAGTCACCATCGCCTTCTGCGAATCGAGCATTCCTTCATCCATATTAATATCAATTATCTGCGCGCCGCTTTCTACCTGCTCACGGGCGACTTCCAATGCAGTGTCGTAGTCTTCTTCCAGGATCAGTCGTTTAAATCTTGCAGAACCAGTAATGTTGGTGCGTTCACCGACATTGACGAAGAGAGAGTTTTCGCCAATGTTAAAGGCCTCCAGCCCGCTAAGTCGACATTCTACGGGCAACTCGGGAATGATTCTTGGGCTGTGTCTAGCCACAACATTGGCGATTGCCCGGATATGTTCTGGCGTTGTCCCGCAGCACCCACCGACAATATTGATAAAACCAGAGTGTGCAAACTCATCAATAATAGCTGCCATCTGATTGCTCATACTCACCAAACTCGTTGGGTAGGCCTGCGTTGGGGTGTGCACTGACATAGGTGTCTGCTTTGTTAGCCAACTCTTCCAGATAGGGTCTTAAATCCTCTGCCCCCAGTGCGCAGTTGAGGCCAATTGATAGGGGTTTAGCGTGTGCAACAGAGTTCCAAAAGGCTTCGGTAGTTTGTCCTGAAAGTGTGCGGCCGCTGGCATCGGTAATGGTACCTGAAATCATAATTGGCAATTCTATCTGTTGCCTTTCGAAATATTCCTGCACTGCGTAGATAGCGGCTTTCGCATTCAATGTATCAAATACGGTTTCAATTAAAATGAGATCAACACCGCCTTCCACTAAAGCGGCTACCGCTTCGCTATAATTGTCGACCAGTTCGTCAAAGGAAATATTACGGAACCCTGGATTATTAACATCCGGAGACAATGTTGCCGTTCGATTAGTTGGCCCCAGAACCCCGGCGACGAATCTGGGTTTGTCTGGTTGCTTAGCCGTTATTTTGTCGGCTGCGGCGCGTGCTAATTTTGCGCCGACAAGATTTAATTCGTAAACACTGTCCTCTAATGCATAGTCTGCTTGGGATATTCTGTTGGCATTGAAAGTATTGGTTTCCAGAATATCTGCCCCGGCCTCCAGATAGGCTTCATGAATAGCCTGAATAATCTGTGGTTGGGTAATAGAGAGCAGGTCATTGTTGCCTTTGAGTGATTGGGAGAAAGCAGAAAAGCGCTCTCCTCGATAATCCTGCTCCTGTAGCTCATAACTTTGAATCATCGTGCCCATCCCGCCGTCGAGAACTAAAATTCGATTCTCTAATGCTTGCTTCAGGGCGGCTTCTCGTTGGTTGCTCAAGGTCATGAAAAATTCCTTACCGATAAAATTAGAGGAATAGAAAGCTATTGCTGGTTGCTATTAAACGAGCTTCGCTGCTCCAATCGTCAGCACTAAGCGACAGAAAACTGCAGGATTGTGCCAATCGAAGCAGACTTTATAGCACTATCGCTAACGCATATCAAACCTATATCAAAATATTTTGATATATGTTTGATATTATTTTATATAGATTCAGTTTAGGGATTTATTCGGGTGGGCGCATGTCGTACAATTGAGAGCGGTTATCATTTTGAGAGATTGTAATGGATAAAATTATTGAGATTACGCCTGGTGCCAGCGACTATTTGGTTGATCTGCTGGCAAAACAGGAAGCAGAAGGCATTGGCGTCAGAGTATTTGTGCAACAGCCTGGGACTCCGCAAGCGGAAACATGTCTGGCTTATTGTCGTCCAGGCGAAGAACAGGAAGGAGATATACAGATAGATGGTATGCCGTTTGCTGTGCATCTCGAAGAAAAAAGCATTCCCTTTCTGGAAGAGGCGGTCATTGACTACAGCGAAGACCGTATGGGTGGCCAGTTAACGATAAAGGCACCAAACTCAAAATTACCCAAGGTGAATGAAAACAGTACAATAGAGGAAAAGATAAACTACGTCCTTTGGACGGAAGTTAACCCCATGCTTGCCTCGCATGGTGGCGAGGTAAGTCTTATCGATTTAGTTGAAGATAATGTTGCCGTGTTGCAGTTTGGCGGGGGCTGTCAGGGTTGTAGCGCGGTCGATATGACCCTGAAGGATGGTGTGGAGAAGACACTGTTGGAGCATGTTCCGGAGTTAACCGGGGTACGCGATATTACTGATCATACGGATAAAAGTCAGGCATTTTATTAAGCGGGAGAGCTGTGCTGGCCGTCAGCTATGAAAACGGGCAACGAAGATAATAGAGGCCGGTTTTCCAGTTGCTGGATGTCTGGGTTCATAGGTCTTCATCAGTTCCAGATTGTTGCTTTTAAGGAGATTCAGCCAGCTGTCCAAGGTTCTGTAATACCAGGGAGGAGGGTTTGTGAAGCGCTCGTTAAACCCGCTCCATGAACCCTTTCGCCAGCCATCAGAGCAGGCGATTGTTTGCGGCTGCTTCGGATGAAGCGTCTGGATGACCAGGAATCCGGCAGTTTTTATCAGGTTATGCAAATTGTTTAGAAGTTCGTCAACCGGCGCTTTTCCGAACAACGAAAAATTGCAGATTGCCGCATCAAATTTCTCTTCGAGCAATTGGCGCGAAAATACTTCGTAAGAGGTGGTCTTAAAATTGGCATGGCCGTTAGTGGCGGCCTGACCTATTAATTCGGGAACCACATCGACGCCGAGTATGTCGATACCTGTGCTTTGTAATTCATTGCTTAACCATCCTTCGCCACAACCCAAATCGATGGCGTTTTTAATGGGTAGAGACAGAAGCGTATTAATAATTGCCTGATTAGTGACTAAATTACGACTCTCAATTTCGCTATTCTGAATTGCCCGGGCCCAGGCCGCAGCGTTTTTGTGCCAGGACTTAACAATTTCCTTTTCTTTATCCTTCAATCTGAGGCTCCAATCCGGGTGAATCTTTATGGTAAGCTTTAGGCTGCCAGCATAGTATAAAAACCCTTGATTTTCTTTGACATAATGGGTGTCTAGCCCTATTATTGCGCGCCTATGTCTGTAGCGTCCTTTCCTAAAATGGTTGATCCTTTAAAGATGGTGGATCAGCGGGTTGATTTGCAGGGCTGGATCTTGCTTAAACAGCTCGATCGAGTGCAGGATTATTTGTTAGATAATTCTGGCGCGGTGGAGGTGCAGCTTCGGTTTGACAAAGATGAGATGGGTGTGCGTTTTATCGCAGGTGTGATAAATGCCAAGGTCTCGATGCAGTGTCAGCGGTGTTTGCAGGCAGTAGAAGTTGAAGTAAATTCAGATTTAAGTCTGGGTCTCGTCTTTAGTGAGGACGCAGCAAAGAATCTGCCGGGATATTACGATCCGCTGCTGTTGCATGAATCAGAGCTGGA
>CBDUGR010000158.1:0-5756 GCA_965366515.1 uncultured Gammaproteobacteria bacterium
TAGTGCTGAGGTTAATCCCATACGCGCCTTTATGAGTATCGCAGTTGAAGGCAAGAAGGCGCAGACGGTTATTCATTCATTACGGGGATTCCCTCATATCACGGCGCTGCACAGCACCAACGGTCGGTGGGATATTATCGCTGAAATTCGTACCGACACGCTGGAGACCTTCAATCGTTTGCTGGGAGAGGTGCGTTTGGTCGATGGTGTCTCCGCCACCGAAACCAGCCTGCTGCTGGACTCGCAGAAACTGTGAAAAACTACTCCATATCACTATAACTCTAACTATAAGAGACCTTTGCACGGAAGAATATTTTTCTTTCAGGCAAGGCAAAAGCGCACGGAATGAGGGAGTTTATAGGTTATAAATGACCGATTGAGTACGTTTTTAACGAAGTATGGGAGCGAAATAGCTTTCGTGCGAAGGTCTCTATAACTATCCAAATTCAATAACAAAGCGTTCTCTAAAAGCACAGAGTTTAACCAAAGCTTCAATTTTTCCAATTAGGAAGAGTGTTAAATCGGGACAGATTCAAGGTGGCCGGTCATGCACAGAACAGTCTTTTGCTTGTTTATTATCAACAGCAGCAAAGATGATTCGACTTAAGCGTCGCGGAGCTCGTTATGTGCGATATCAGACAAGGCACCTATTAACTGACCAACCAATGAATAACTCAAGCTATTAAAAAAACAGGGCTGCTCAGCAATTAAAAGTAGATTACTGTAGTCTAAAACCTTTAATTATCCAGCGCCAAAATCTACACTCTCGCTTTCTAACATCCGATCTTTGGCCGAGAAATCAGGAACTATAGAAACCCCAATAATGCTGAAGGAAGTTATCGCAAGTCTCATCAAGGGCATCAACTACTGTCGTGGCAAAAACGCCATCCCCGTATTGCTGGCCATACTGCTCACTAACGTCACTCTAACCGTCAAAGCTGACACCTTTATGAGTGTGAGCGGCGTAAACGGAGAGCTAAAAAGCAAAATCTTAAATCACCTAAAAACCCTGGAGTTACCCTGCACCAAAGGGCTAAGTGAAAACTATGCAATTCAACGTCGACTGGACAAAGAATTAAAATCTGCGTTACAGGCGCTGGGGTACTTTCATGCACAATGGAGCAAGCAGTTTGAACCTCATAAAAAATGTGAAAAGCTGAGCATAAACATCAACCTGGGTACATCCATAACCGTTCGTACAGCAGCGTTACACATTCAGGGCGAGGCCAGCCAGGATCAAACTTTCCAGAAATTTATTCTGGCGGCAAAACTCAATCCAGGCACAGCTTTCAATAGCAGTGCTTACGACCAGCTAAAAGAGAAGATTCAGGCGAGAGGGCGTCGCCTAGGCTATCTCGATGCGGCCTTTACCCAGCAGCAGGTGGATATTTATCCTTCGCTTAACGTTGCCGACATAACGCTCATCTGGGATTCTGGCCCGCGCTATCGCATAGGTGAGGTTCGAATTGACCAGTCAGTTCTGGAGAACGGGTTGTTCCAGGAATTGCTATCAATTAAATCGGGCGAATTTTATGATTTGAGCAAGATTCAGAGCGACCGGCAGCGTCTCAGTGAATCCAATTACTTTGCAACCCTTGAAATCAAACCCCGAACTGAACAAAGGCAAGATCGATACGTTCCTGTGGAAGTGCTCGCAACCGCAGCAAACCCCGCCACCTACCAGGTTGGAATCGGATATTCGACCGACACTGGAGCTCGTATCCGTGGCGACTACACAAGACAGAGGGTGAATATACGGGGCCACAAAACCGAACTTAAATTTTTACTTTCAGAGGTGATGACAACTTTAAATTTTAATTATGTTGTGCCCTGGCGCGACCCGAAAACCGATAGCTTAAGAGGAGACTTGTCCTATATCGAGGAGGACAACGACTCGTTTTTCAGTGAGCGCTGGGAAGCATCCATTACCGGTAACGTTAAAAAATCAAGTGGCTGGCGCCAATCACTATCAACTACGCTCAGTTCTGAGAACGCGGAAATCGCCAGCGAAAACGATCACAGCCTCCATTTGGTACCTGCAATCAGACTATCCAAAATTTCCACGGACAACCCGATCTACCCGGAAAAGGGTTATAGCCTGTCATTCGCATTGCTTGGTAGTTTGGAAGGTGTGCTATCTGATTCCAGCTTTCTGCAGTTTAAAACCACGGCAAAATATATCAGCCCGCTGCCTTTCAATCTCAGATTTGTGGCAAGAACTGAATTAGCATCTACCCTGTTGGATTCCATCACTGACCTGCCTGCCTCCAGACGTTTTTTTACAGGTGGTGATAACAGTATTCGCGGTTACGAGTACCAGTCCCTTGGGCCAAAATCTGGCAACGAGGTTACCGGTGGTAGACACCTGGCCATCGGCAGTTTAGAGCTGGAACACCAGATCTATAAAAAGTGGTCCCTTGCGGTCTTTGCCGATGGTGGCAATGCCTGGGATGAAGCTTCACCTGACCTGGTCTATTCGCTTGGCGTGGGTTTACGTTGGCGCTCACCCATTGGTCCGTTTCGTTTGGATATCGGCGTTCCGATGAAGGAAGATAAAGGCGACTTTCGTATCCACCTGAACTTGGGGCCTGAGTTATGAGCCGCAAATTATTGCTCATTCTGGCCGCCTTGATTACTACTCCTCTGCTACTGGTCGTTGCCACTGGCGGCTTCCTGCTTTTTACGCAAAGCGGCGCGCAGTGGCTATTCTCGAGATTGCAGGAACGAGAGTTGATTTCCTACCAGAACATTCGTGGATCTATTGGGCAGGGGTTGCAGATAGAATCCCTTGTGATCGAAACGACCAGCAACCGGATCAGCATTAGGGATATTGACGCAGACATAGCCTTGAACCATTTGCTTAAAGCGCAATTTCAAATCGACCGATTGGCCAGTAGCGAACTCTCAGTTCTGCTTAAACCTCAGCCCGAAGATTCGCCACCAAACAGTTTCGATATCAAAAAGTTACTGCTTTCAGAGCAGCCCCTCATTCCCTTTCGCCTGTCGTTGGGACAGCTGACGATTAACCGGCTAATTGTCAACACGCACTCAGAAGAATACTCACTGCAAAACCTCAACCTGACAGGCCAATTCGATCAACATGGCATTCAGCATCTAGCGCTTCAGCTTAACCACCCATGGGGCCATCTCAAAGCAGACGGCTTTGCTCATCTTGGCCCCGCTTTGCGTACAAACTTCAACGTTGACTGGTCAGTCCGTTTGCCCAATGAAGAAATAATTTCAGGCAATACGCAATTGCAAGGAAACAAAAACCAGCTATTGGTAAGCCAACAAACATCTGAGGACGTAGTCTCAACTATTCAGCTCAAAGTTGTAGACCTTTTTACCCAACCAAAACTGGATGTTGAGGGTCAGCTGGACTCCCTGCATCTGCCATCGGTTTCATCCACACAGCTATCCAATGTCCAATTTAAATTAAAGGGCACCACCGAAAAGCTAGAGACCTCGATGAAAGGTAACGTCCGCTTCCAGAACCAATCCGACATTGGGTTCAATTTGCTGGGTGCTATCGATCGCCAACAAATTCAAGTCAGTCAGCTAGAGCTCAATACTGATGCTGGCGTAGCCAGTTTTAACGGCATTATGAGTTGGGATGAGGGTAAAACACGCTGGCGTGGCACAGCAACTTCAGAGGCTTTTGCCGCTAACCAAATTCACCCCTTGTTGCCGGAAAAGATCAATGGAGCACTGCAGATTACGGGCAGTCAATCTGATCAATTGCATCTTGAATTTAGTTCGCAAGGCCTGAGTGGGCAGTTTCGAGGATTCGCCTTTAACAGTTCATTATCGGGTCACTGGCAGGACAATACTCTTTACCTGGAGCAGCTGAACGCAACGGTGGGAGAATCTCAGCTTTCCCTTTCCGGAAGCGCGGGAGCAGATAAGCTTGATGCTATTATTAGCCTGGACGCGCCAAACATTAGGTTCCTGTCACCTGGAGCTACTGGATCACTGAGGCTAAATGGCAAGCTAAGCGGAACTCCAACGCGGCCCAACCTGCAAGCCCGTGGTGAAGGCGCCGATCTATCCTTTTCTGGACTGTCGGTGGCTGGCTTCTCGTTCATGCTGAATTTAAATCAGGGCTTGTTCAAAGCAGATGGTAATCGTATCGATTTTATCGATTTGAATTATCAGTCGATTCAGCTCGATTCGGCTAGCCTGATGGCAGAGGGAAACTGGAAGCAACCGCAATTATCGGTTAATGCACAAAACAGCAAAGCCGCATTGATACTGGTGAGCGACACCCAATTTAGTCCAAATCAGGTTTCCGGGGCAATCAAAGATTTACAGCTTATCATCGACAACTACGGTCGTTGGCAACTCGATAATCCAGCCACCTTTCAATACCATCAGACACTGGGCTGGTCTTTGACCGATCTATGTCTGACTGAACAAACCAGTCGCCTGTGCACTCAGGGGACGACTAATACCAACCATCTGAGATTTACCCTGGAGGGAACTCAATTACCCCTTTCGCTGCTGAGCATGGTTGCGCCCCTGCCCGTTGTGCTAGAAGGCCGGCTCGATATCGATGCGTTAATCGAAAGAACCAATGGCCATTTAACTGGCTATACCAAACTTTCGCAGGGCTCGTCTAAAGAGCCGTTATTGCTGTTTATTGACCCATCATCAAAAACCCCTTTATCGCTAAATGCAGTCACAGCCGAGGTTGCCATCGATGGACAGGAGTTAGCCGGCAAATTGAACGCCACTATAAACACTGGTGGTTCACTGAATGGTCAGCTGAACATCGAAAACTTACTTGCTCCTGACGGACCGCTCAATGCTGAGTTTTTCTACGATATTCCAGACCTCACTTCCTATACAGATATTAGCCCAACGCTTGGTTTCACTTCCGGAAAACTGAGCGGATCCTTGACTGTAAGTGGCACTCGCAAAAACCCGGTAATCAGTACTGATACAGAACTGAATATTCCAGGTCTGCTGATTCACCCGCTGGCCATTGAATGGCATGACGTGGTTGTAAAAATCAAAACCAACCCACACCGCTCAACCGAGATTGCGGCGTCACTGCGCGCCGGTGAAGGGATACTACAAATGAATGGACAACTGACCGGACGTTCATCAAGGGATTGGGCAGCCAAACTAAATTTATCAGGAGACAATATACTGTTGATAGATCAGCCGGATAGAAGGCTGATTGCCAATCCGGATTTACAGGTTATTGCCACTCAGGACGGTATTCAAATTGATGGTAAAATGGTTGTTCCAGAGGCCCGATTGCTCATCAAACCCACTTCCGGCAAGCTTGCCATCACGGAAGACGCAAGGATTTATGATGAGAACTCTACAGCTCAACAGCCCGCCTTAAGCGTCTCAGCCTCAGCCGAGGTGATTTTTGGTGACCGGGTTCATATTGAAGCCTACGGCTTAAAAACTGACCTGACCGGGAAAATGCAATTATTTCGAAAAGCGCGCAGCGCTCTTTTGGGGGAGGGCGAACTTGATCTGGTCAATGGCTATTACAAAGCCTACGGCCAAGACTTGAAAATTGATAAGGGCAAGCTGCAGTTTAACGGGTCAATAGTCAGGCCTACTTTAGATATTAGAGCGCAACGTGTTGCCGGGGATGTCACCGCAGGATTACATGTCACAGGATCGATAGACAACCTTCAATCGCGATTATTTTCATCTCCTGCACTAACCGATAGTGAAGCACTCTCCTATATCATCAGAGGTAAGCCGCTGAGCGAATCAAGCAGCGCCGATAAGAG
>CBDUGR010000159.1:0-5750 GCA_965366515.1 uncultured Gammaproteobacteria bacterium
CTTAATTTTTCAACGGCGCTGCGTGCCTTTTTGCGCCAGGATCCAGATATCGTAATGGTGGGGGAAATCAGGGATCTGGAAACAGCCGAAATAGCAATTAAAGCGGCACAAACTGGACATTTGGTACTTTCTACACTACATACTAATAGTGCGCCGGAAACATTAACCCGTTTACGTAACATGGGTGTGCCTGCTTTTAATATTGCAACCTCTGTGAGCATTATCATTGCACAGCGTCTTGCACGCAGGCTTTGTGAGCACTGCAAAAAGCCCGCAGACATACCGCATGAAACTCTGTTGACAGAGGGGTTCACTGAGGAAATGCTGGCGGATGCTGAAATAAATATGGCTGGAGGCGGATGCAGCCATTGTATGAATGGATACAAAGGACGAGTGGGTATATACGAGGTCGTCAAGGTATCGCCGGAAATTCAACGTATTATTATGGAAGAGGGCAACTCATTGGAAATCGCCCAGCAGGCTGAAAAAGAAGGCTGCAGAAATCTTCGTAAATCGGGACTAATGAAGATTACTCAGGGTATTACCAGTCTGGAAGAAGTGAATAGGGTCACCAAGGATTAACCATGGCTACAAACGTCGCAAAAAATCAAACTTTTACTTGGCAGGGTATCGATAAGCGAGGACAAAAGGCGGGTGGTGAAGTCACCGGCGTCAATTTGGCGCTCGCAAAAGCGCAGCTGCGTAAGCAGGGGATTAACCCAACCAAAGTTCGAAAAAAGAAAGTTTCTCTTTTTGGGCAAAGAAAGAAAAAGATTACACCGGGTGATATTGCACTTTTTACACGCCAAATGGCAACCATGATGAAAGCCGGCGTTCCGCTGGTGCAGTCGTTTGATATAATGTGACTTTAAAGGAATTAATCGGCGCTATTAAATTGGATGTGGCCTCGGGAACTAATTTCGCATCGGCCTTGCGCAAACATCCACGTCATTTTGATGATCTATTTTGCAATCTTGTCGATTCAGGTGAGCAATCAGGTGCACTGGAAACAATGCTGGATCGTTTGGCCACCTATAAAGAAAAAAGCGAAACGTTAAAGAAAAAGATCAAAAAAGCAATGACTTATCCAATTGCTGTAATAGTGGTCGCAGTCGTTGTCACCGGCATTCTTCTGGTTAAAGTCGTGCCAACTTTTGAGGAATTATTTCAGGATTTTGGTGCCGACCTGCCCGCTTTCACACAAATGGTGATCGGAATTTCCAATGTACTGCAGCAATGGTGGCTTGTTTTCGTGGTTGGTATTGTTGCCTTTATCTTTATTTTCCGAGAAGCCAAGTTAAGATCGAAACGGGTTTCCGCATTAGTTGATCGACTGGTTTTGCGAATTCCTGTCACTGGGAATATATTAGAAAATTCTATATATGCTCGTTTTTCAAGGACCTTATCGACCACCTTTGCGGCTGGCGTACCCTTGGTGGATGCCCTGACTTCAACAGCAGGAGCAGCCGCAAACTATATTTATACCAATGCAATCATCAATGTACGTGAGGACGTGGCCACAGGCCAGCAACTGCATTTTTCTATGCGTAACACCAATGTATTCCCAAATATGTTGATACAGATGACCGCCATCGGCGAGGAGTCTGGCGCCCTGGATGAAATGTTGGATAAGGCAGCAGAGTTTTATGAGGAGGAAGTAGACAACGCAGTCGACAATCTCACAGCACTCATGGAACCAATGATTATGGCGGTTCTAGGGGTATTGATTGGTGGGCTGATCATCGCAATGTACTTACCCATCTTTAAAATGGGTTCTGTGGTTTAGCAACCTGGCAAAATGGGATTTAGGAAAAGGCCGATCTACAGCCAAAATAATACAAAATTACAATTTAACAAGGCTAAACGAAATCCCAACTGATGATTGTATTTGACGTTCTTGCACAATACCCGTTAGCACTGGTTGGCGTAACGGGTATCCTCGGCTTACTTGTCGGCAGCTTCCTTAACGTGGTCATTTATCGCGTCCCCATAATGCTGCAGAGTGATTGGGAAGCACAATGCCGCGAACTCGTCGCCGACCAGCCGGATGACAATTTAGGCGACACGGCCACAGGCTTTAATCTGCTCTATCCCAATTCTCACTGCCCCAACTGTAAAACCGCCGTCAAAGCCTGGCAAAATATTCCTATAATCAGTTACCTATTGCTGGGTGGCAGGTGTGCTGGGTGCCAATCCTCTATTTCGATACGTTATCCTATCATTGAGGCCGTTACTGCCATTCTGTCCTGCCTTCTTGTTGCACATTTTGGTGCCAGCTGGCAGGCCGCTACTATGCTGCTACTGACCTGGGTGTTAATTGCCCTGACCATGATCGACTTCGACCACCAGTTGTTACCCGATAACATGACCCTCCCCTTTCTCTGGTTGGGTTTAATTGTCAACAGTTTTGGGCTGTTTTGTACACTCCCGGATGCCTTATGGGGTGCTGTGGCTGGCTACCTAAGCCTTTGGTCTATCTATTGGGCTTTCAAATTAATCACTGGAAAAGAGGGCATGGGTTACGGTGACTTCAAGCTGCTGGCCATGCTCGGCGCTTGGTTCGGCTGGCAAATGCTGCCGCTGATCATATTGCTCTCTTCGCTGGTAGGAGCCGTAGTCGGTATAGCACTGATGCTGCTAAAAAACCATGGTAAAAGTGTTCCCATACCCTTTGGCCCCTACCTGGCCGTGGCTGGGTGGATCGCAGCGCTATGGGGTGAGCTGATTATTGACGCCTATTTGCAGTTTTCAGGCCTTAAATAACTTCCATTATCCCGAATCGCAAGGAGCGTCGCTCGCAATCCCCTGTAAAAAGATTTATGCTCCAGCCCTCAAAACTTTAGCGTGATCATAGAGTGTGGCAGGCAAGAGAATATGTTTCTAGTAGGTATCACAGGTGGCATCGGAAGCGGTAAAAGTACCGTCGCAAAGCTATTCTCCAATCTAGGTGTTAGTGTGGTCGATGCCGACCAGTCTGCTCGTGAAGTGGTTAAACCAGGCTGCCCTTCCTTAGAAGAAATCGAACAACATTTCGGTACTGGGGTCATTTTAGATAGCGGTGAATTGAATCGCGGAGCGTTGCGGGAAAGAATTTTCACCAACAACGCTGAGCGGCAATGGTTGGAGTCACTATTGCATCCACTCATTTTCGAGCACATAAAACTACAATTGGCAAACGCGCCATCCGACTACGCAATCCTGGAGTCCCCATTGCTGCTTGAGACCACCCAGAAAGAGCTAGTCAATAGGGTTTTGGTCGTCGACGTACCGGAAAACGTACAACTTGAGAGAGCTCTTTTAAGAGACAACGCCACAAAACAGGAAATAAAAGCAATAATGGCTGCGCAGATTAGCCGTAGCGAGCGACTGAGTAGGGCCGATGATGTTATTCTTAATGACAAAGGGCGAGCAGATCTCGATTCTCAAGTTTTGGCCCTGCATCAACAATATTTAACTTATGCGAAACAAAAGTAATGTCTAAAACTGCAACTATCATTGCCTGTCCAACCTGCAAAAAGTCAGTAGCCTGGAACGAAAAGGCCATCTTTCGCCCATTTTGCTCTGAACGCTGTAAACTAATCGATCTTGGAGAATGGGCGTCGGGAGGTCACAGCCTCCCCGGAGAACCCGTACTCCCGGAGGACTTCGACGCTCCTGCTGGTTCGGACTTACCTGAACAATATTAACTAGCGTTTAGGCCTTAGGTTAATGTTCTCGGGTCGGCTTAAAGGCTACCTCCGGCCAACGCTCTTCAGAGAGTGACAGGTTCGCACGGGTCGGCGCTAAATAGGTCAAATAATCGCCACCGTCCAAGGCAAGGTTATCATGCGCTTTGCGCTTGAATTCTTCCAGCCGCTTACTATCCTTGCTGTCAACCCAACGTGCTGTATACACATCTACCGGCTCATAACTGCATTCAACCTTATATTCGTCTTTAAGCCGGTAAGCGACCACTTCAAATTGAAGCACGCCTACTGCACCAACGATAATGTCATTATTTCGCAACGGCATAAATACCTGAGTTGAACCCTCTTCAGATAGCTGTTTAAGGCCCTTTTGCAACTGTTTCATTTTGAGCGGATCACGCAGCCGGACACGACGAAACAACTCCGGAGCAAAATGTGGAATCCCGGAAAACCGTAAATCCTCACCACCGGTAAAGGTATCTCCAATTTGAATCGTCCCATGATTATGCAATCCCAGAATATCTCCTGACCAAGCCTCATCCACATGCTCTCGGTCACCCGCAAGAAAGGTTACCGCATCGGAAATACGCACATCTTTTCCGGTTCGAGTGTGGCGCATTTTCATTCCCTTGCTATATTTCCCCGAACAAATTCGCATAAAAGCGATTCGATCACGATGTTTAGGATCCATATTTGCTTGTATTTTGAAAATAAAACCACTGAACTCTTCCTCATTCGCAGCGACTTCACGTTCTTGAGTTGCTCGCGGTAAGGGTGGTGGCGCATATTCGACAAACCCGTCCAGCATCTCCCTCACACCGAAATTACCCAGTGCCGTTCCAAAATAGACGGGTGTTAATCTTCCTTCCAGGTACTCTTGAAGGTCAAATTCGTGACTCGCACCACGCACTAGCTCCACCTCATCACGCAAATCATCGATATAGTTACCGAGCTGTTGCCGTGCCTCATCGCTATCGAGCCCCAGGATTTTGCGGTCCTCAGGAATGGTGTGCCCTTTACCTTGAGTGTAGAGATGATTGGTATCCGTATAAAGGTTGTAGACGCCTTTAAACTGCTTACCCATGCCTATTGGCCAGGTAATAGGTGCACAATTAATCTTTAGAACATTTTCCACTTCGTCGAGCAGATCGACAGGATCACGTATATCACGGTCCATTTTATTGATAAAGGTCAGAATTGGCGTATCACGTAGTCTGCACACATCCATCAACTTGATAGTTCTATCTTCAACACCCTTAGCGCCGTCAATCACCATCAGAACCGAATCGACCGCCGTCAGTGTTCGATAGGTATCCTCCGAAAAGTCTTCGTGTCCGGGTGTATCCAGTAAATTCACAATACGTTCTTTATAGGGAAACTGCATGACCGAAGAAGTTACCGAAATACCACGCTGTTTCTCCATCTCCATCCAGTCGGATGTCGCATGTCGCCCCGATTTACGCCCCTTAACCGTCCCCGCCGTTTGAATCGCATTTCCAAATAACAATAATTTTTCAGTTATAGTAGTTTTACCGGCATCCGGGTGCGAGATGATAGCAAAGGTTCGCCGATTGGCGACTTCCTGGTCCAGTTTACTCATAAATTTCGTCGATTTACCACGTAGTAGAAGGCGGCATATTATATATGATTGCAAAAAAATAGCTGACAAAAAAAAGCCCCTTGTTCAAGGGGCTTTCCTCTCATTATTTCTAAAGGAAGGTCAAAACTCCAAAAATAATTACCGTCAATGCCAAACTACTGTGGATAACACCTACCACACTCGTCATTGGCCCCATTTTTCCAACTACTGCATTGACCTCTAGTACGGCGATGATTGCCATCGCAACCCAGAGACCTGTTGTATAACCGGTATTAGTGACCGCATGGCTGGCATTACCCAGGCTTTGCCCATGTTGTGAGCCCAGCATGCCAAACAGCATTCCAGCTGAAAACAGGGTATTGGTTCGTGATGCCAATAATGCCTTTGCCCCAGCGGCTGCAGCATCACCTTCTATCATGCCCAATACCACTTTTTGGTTAGGCCAGATTATCAGCCACACGTTG
>CBDUGR010000160.1:0-5724 GCA_965366515.1 uncultured Gammaproteobacteria bacterium
CACGGAAACGACCCAAGGGCTCAACCCCTCTTTTACCCAGGCTGCTGAAGGATGAGAAACATTCCGGCGCGCCACCCATCAACAAGGGAGGAGGACAGGTATAAGGCGCAAAAATATTGGCCGTCAGGTTATCATCATACTCATGCGCACCTTCACCCCACTTGATATTAAAGCCAGCGGTTACCACCCAGTTATTATCCGGCTTCCAAGTGACGGTCGGAGCAACAGCACCACTACGCGCACCAAAATCATAGGCCGTAATAATCTGTGGCGTGACCCGGTCGTTCATATAGTTTGCTTGCAGCAACAGAGTAAAGATGTAGTTATTCTCCCAATCCGGCATACCGATTTTTCTTCCGGTAGGAAAACCTGCTGAGTTAACGGATGATTCCTCATGATCCAGCAAATGCTGCCCAAATAACTGGGCAGAAACCAGAACTGAACGGTTTTTGCTCAGGAATGGAATAAAGGTCGGACGGTCAACACCGATAACCCATCGCACCACATCAGAATCAGAGAACAGACGCTCCTCCATAGTGTTCGCAAACTCTTCACCTTGGGTATAAGCCAGCTCAATACGAAATGCGGACTTCAGAGACTCCACATAAAAATCAGCCGAACCACCGATCAAATCAATCCTCGGAAACTCAATATCAAACCCAAAATTGTAGGGATAGAATTGAGCTTCTGGCGGTGGTGTGAACGGGTTGTCCGCCAAAACGCCACCACGCAGCGAAGGCAGTTGCGAGAAATAGGTCATCGCATTTAAAGAGAATCCAACCCCTTTAAGTACACCTTCCACTCGAAAGCCGACTTCCTTGAACGCATCACTTGGACGATTAACATCACGAATACCGATCACATTGGTTGGAAAATCCACGGCTAAGCCTGTTCCTGGAAAATTCCAGAAGGTACAACCGTTCTGCCAGCAGTTAGCCAGCGAGCGGAACAGGTTTCCGGCGCCCAGTATTGCATAGGGCTGTCCGCCCTGGCCCAGATTATGCGGGCGCGGCTTTTCCAGCTTCCATACTACCTGGAAGTTCAAGTCATCGAATGCTCCCACGCTACCCATGCGATATTCACCGGTAAACATCAACATCGGTATACGAGCGTCTTCCAATTCCTCATAGATGTTGTTCGCTGAGAAATCCACAGGGTTGATGACATCCAAAACACGGAATAGGTCAGTACGCCCCCAAACCACCTGCTTGCGTCCTAAAGATACGCCGATCTCATGCCCATTACTTAGCGGTATGGTGCCCTCGACATACAACTCCCGGAGAAAATCCAGGTCATCATTAAAATCAGGGAAACGTAAATCTTCCAGCTCGGCATCCATATAGTCATCCAGACAGCCTCGCGAATCATCATCACAAGGTCGTGCCGGATAAGCTAATACACCGCCGCCATATGGGTTGTTATGGACATCGGCGCCCAGGAACTTTAACCCTTCATTCGGATTATTAACAATGGCCGTACCGCCAATCATTGGGTTGGCACCCGGTAAAGGAATCGCCCCGTCCAGACCCAAAGCTCCAGGCCCAAAGGTCCCTACATAGGAAATATCCGTAGGTGGGGCAAAAGGAGACGCACCGCCATTTAGATAATCAAAAAATGCCGGATTGCCTGGCGCTGGAAATCTAAGCGAATCACCCGCTTCATCGCCATACTCTTCATCATTAAAATCGTAAACACCTTCGTAGGTGGCACGCAAAGTTCCGTTGATACTAACATCGGAAAAAATGCCTCGATCACCTAGATCCTTATTAAACTCAAACTGTACGCGATTACGAAATCTTGTCAGCCCCATCCCATCACGTACATGGCTTGAATGCTCGACAAAACCCCTCGACTCCAGCGTCCCTTGTGCCGTAGCCACACCACCACTAAGACCTAACATGGCAATGGCTCCGCCTAGCAGACTCTGGCGAAATAGACTCCTATTATTCATAGGGTTACCCTCCTGATTGACTTTTATTTTTACTAACGTCATAACATTTCGGAACTCACACACAATCCCGGATATTAAACGATCCTTTTACAGCCTCTTACTATACCAACTATTCTACTACCTAATAGAAAAACGCTCGACCTATACGACACGGTTTCTCTACCGTTCTTCATCGGTAAACTTCCATTTACCGTTTACAAATTCTTGCTATAAGCCACCGTGATAAAGTTTGGCTTAAACTTCAACACCCAGGCCGGAACCAGCACCATCGCCGCCACCGCATTCAGAACCAGCATCACGATCAACAACAGTGCCGCGTCTGCCTGAAAACGCAGGTCAGATAAGAATACCCACATAATGACACCACCGATCAATGTCATCGCAGTAAAGCCAATGGCAACGCCGGTGGTACTGATTGCGCGCGTCACCGCGTCCACCAAATTGCCGCTAATTTCCATTTCGGAGCGAATGCGGTCCATAATATAAATACTGTAGTCGATACCAACGCCAATGCCCACAGCGATAATTGGCACTGTATTAACGTTAATACCAATTCCGGTAATACCCATGTAGGCATAAGAAAGAGTTGTCGCAAAGGACATGGCCAGCATCATGATCCAGCCCGCATGCAGTGACCAATAGAAAAAGGTCACAGAGACAAAGATAAGTGCTAACACCAGCGGTATAACAACAATGTTTGTTTCATAAGCAGCCTCGTCAATCGCCGCAGTAACGCCGATAGGACCACCTGCTAATTTAAGCGTAAAACCCTCTACCTGTGCGGCAGGTGAATCCATCCATTCCTTTACCATATGCACAGCACGACGAATGGTTTCACCCTTATGGTCCTTATAATAGAACACCATATTCGCATTCTGCTCGTCGGGATCCAGGTACTCCAACAAAGCACCAGGGATCGGGCTGGACATCATATACATGAACATCAGCCCACCAGCCACTCGAGGGTCATCCGGCACAACCATCCATCGAGGGTCATCATAATGTGTCATACGATTTACGGCGGTCACCAGATTAGGCAGACCTTTCGCGCCACCCAATTCAGGATCGCTGAGCATATGCGCCTGAAAATCGGCCAGTGCCTTCAAGACCTCCGGTCGTTTCAATCCGGCTTTTTCGTCGGTATAACCAATCACATAGAGTTCTTCTGAACCAGGGAACGCATCGTTAATTGCTTTCGAAGAAAGATTATAATCGTGATCCAAATACAGCAAAGGTGAGCCCGGCTCTGCCTCACCAATTTGCACCCAGGAAGAAAAATATCCGCCAATACCATAAAGCAGCACAGTCGTTACCAACACGGTACCAACCCCTTTGGGGCTTGTAACCATCGAAGCCAGACGTGGTAATATTTTACGCAACAGCCCATGACGAACTTCAGTATTACGCGGTTGCGGCAATACTTCCAGTAACACGGGAATAGTGATCAACACAGTCACAATGACCGATAGCGCCCATAACGAAGCATATATCGCGAGCTTGTCGTTAATCGGCACTGAACCTAAAGAGATCAACAATAAACCAATAGCATCCGAAATAACCCCCAGAGAGCCCGGTCTAAAGATGCTTTCAAAGGCCTTTCGTGCCGCGAGCTTACTATCCTTTAATTCCGCCAGCTCGTAATAAAACCGCTCCACTAGCTGAATACCATGCGACATGGCTCGAGCAGAAATCAGGAAGGGCACCACCATCATCAAAGGATCAAGATTATAATCCAGCAATGACAGCATCCCCAGACCCCAGATACTGGTCAACACGATCCCCATTATTGGCAACAAAATACCGTAGGCTTTGCGGAAATAAGCAATCAACAGAACGAGCATAATCAACACTGTGTACAGGAAGATCTGAACAATCTGCCCAACATAGCTCGACACCCAACCAACCAGAACCGGATTACCTGTAGCGTGAATGCTGATACCCGGTGCCGCTTCTGCCTGCCGGATTACCTGTAGCTCGTCGAATACCTTTTCATAATCCAATTCGCCCTCATTCAATGTGCCGCGAATCAGCGCCGACTTCAAATCCGGTGAAATCAGCAGCCCGAACACCCTTGGGTTAGCAATCACATCCGCCTTCATCTGCTCTAACTCAGCGTCTGTAAAGGTATTGTGCATCGGATTGTAATGAGGCGTAGATTTGACCGTCCCCTCTTCACTCAACCAAACTTTACGCGTGTTTCGATGTGTGAGACTGGCAACCAGGTTGTGGTTAATATTGGTTATTGAGTCAACCGCCTGTGTAATCCGGTGAATACGGTCCAGCGTATCTTCGGTGAATACAGTGCCTTCATCAACTTCTACCGAAAGAATAATATTGTTGGCACCACCAAAAGTGTCCCGAATGCCATTATGCAACTTGATGTAGGGGTGTTCCTGCGGAAGCAAATCAGCAAAATCAGAAACCATTCTCACGCCTGGTATCTGGAATGCAAAAAACACGGTCACTGCGAAAACAAAAAGTAGTACTGTTTTTGGAGCGACAAAAATAAACTTGTCGATACGATGCAGGCCTTCACTAAACTTATTCACTCTGCTCCTCCGGAAACCACTACTTTATTGATATTATTCTGACCGGCAGTGTTTTTTAGCGTCACCTCATGTAAAGCTCCTGCTCCACCAGCGATCCAGAGCTTGTCATCAAACGGAACCACCCCTCGCAAATAAAACCGAATCGGCAACCCATGTTCGACTTTCTGCCATTTTGCAGAGGCTCCCTGATCAATACAGCCCTCACAACTCAGCACCAGACCATTACCACCTACTGCATACAGAGAGTTACCATTTGCCGCGATTCTATAGATGGGATCACTGGTGCCGGTTTCCTGACTTTGCCAACTACCGCCCGCATCACCGGTATAATAGACAGTCCCATTTAACCCAACGACCCAACCCTGCTGCACAGATTTAAACCAGGCATCATGAGGATAAAATTCATCTGGAATTGGATCCAGCATTTCCCAGCTCTCACCACCATCAATGGTTTTAGCTACCACGCCGAATTCGCCCAACAGCAAACCGTTACTCTCATCCAGAAACTGGACAGTTGTAAAGTGCAAATCTTCATCAAGCGAACTCTCTGACCAGGTTTCACCTGAATCATCACTGAGATTTATACTGCTAAAGCTGCCAACAACCCATATTCGTCCTTTCAAATCACAGGCAATTGCTTGAGGCGTTTCCGTTGAGCCCATATCCTTACGAACCCACTCCGCCCCCGTTTCTTTAAGAAGCCAAACATTGGCCTGGTAATCCAGAGCCACAAAGGAGTTATCTGGACAGGCATCGACGTCCATAAGGAAAGGTTTGCTTGGGATATTTTTGCGCTGCCAGGTCTGGCCGCCATCAGCAGAGATAACTGTCGCACCGCGATTGCCGACTACAACCAACGAGGAATTGTTACTAGCCATTGAAAGAAAGCTATCGGATCGGCGCACAGCTTTATCTTTTTCCTGCTCTACGCCATCTAAGACTAACGGGGCCTCGCAGCCAGCCAGGAAACAGACTGCCAGCACAATACATACCGACAGCTTCTCCCCAAAAGAAGAGCTGATTATTCGCTTCAAATTGTTCTCCCTCCAAGCACTACTCAGCACCCGGCACTATTCAAATTCGGTTCTGCCGCCAGTTAATAAGCCCTATATCGAAAAAGCTCGAGCAGTTAAAACCAGTTCACTTATTGTTACCGAAGACTATTATTATTCCGCTTTACAATCTGCTATGGATTCTTGTCTTCTGCTATTGAACGTTGCTTGT
>CBDUGR010000161.1:0-5720 GCA_965366515.1 uncultured Gammaproteobacteria bacterium
CAATTTACCCAGGGCCGCCAGAATTCGGTCTCCTGTGAGATGACCGTAGGTATCGTTACATTTTTTAAAGAAATCCAAATCAATCAACAATAGAAGCGGCCGGGCGCCAGGCATAGCCATTGCACCTTCCAGCGCTCTATCAAAGGAGCGACGATTTCCGATTTTAGTAAGGCTGTCCACAAAAGCATTTTGCTCACTATCCTTTAACTGCCTTTTTAGCGACTCAATTTCCTCTTTCGCAGACCTTAATTCCTTATAGAAAGTCTGATTCAGGTCATCGGCAGCCTCTGTTTCCTGCAACAATCCCTTTAAAGTTTCCTCAAGCTTTGCGGGATCGGACTCATTCTGCATTTTTTTCAATCCCTGCTGCAACGCCTGTCCGTAGTCCTTTGCTCCTTCAGCGGTGCGCAGTGCACTGCTCGAAAGACCGTTTAGCAAAGAAACGACGGCCGCTTGAGCATCTTTATTGTCAGAGATGAATGGCTTCACAAAATAATCGAAGAAAAGCTCTTCACTTTTCTCGGGAAAATAACTCTTACTAGAGGAAAAATCCCTATCAAGCTCCTTCTTAAGACCATGATCCCGCTCTGCCACATAGGCGTACCAGAGCGCAAAATTACAGGGATTGGTGGGAATTTTTCTTTCCACCATTAGAGGAATGGCCTGCTTGAGTAACTCAGCCGCCTGCTTGGGATCTTCTCGGAAATACATACTCAATTCTTATTTTATTTTATTTAAATCTGCGTCAAGTATTCAAAATATATACTTTTCAAAGCCCTTATGTAAACTCTAATCACAGCGAGTGCGGGTATTGTTGTCAAATGCACACTAATAGCCAGTCCTAACCTGTAAGTTTACGCCACATTTCCCTGTAAGATATAACGGAAATACGACCGACCAATACAGATAAGTCGCTCACCCACAAAATTTTGACTCATGCAACTACCCTACTCTTCGCAAAAGCACCACTGCAAGCAGAAAAAAAACGACGATTGGGATCAGGCTGGCATACAAAGGCTCAAAACCAAATACAATGCTCGCTGGCCCGAGAAAGTCTTCCGAGTACTTAAACAGCAGCCCTAATATGACGCCAGTAAAAACACGAAAACCCATAGTAACGGAACGTAAGGGCCCGAAAATACAGGAAAGGGCAACTAGAACCATCACCACGGTTGCGAGAGGTTGAAAAATTTTCTTCCAGTAAGCGAGCAGATATTTTTTTGCATTAAGCCCTTGGGCCACCAAATAGCGAGTGTAGGTATGTAGTCCTTCAATAGATAAATCTTCCGGCTTAACCACTACGACCTTTAGCACGTCGGGTGTCAACCGGGTATCCCAGCGCAAGCTGGCAAACTCCTGTTTTACTGCCCGATCCGGATAAAGCCGCGTCACCTCGACCTCCTGCAAGATCCAATGGTCCCCCTGATAAATCGCCTTGCGCGAAAACCGAGATTCAGTCAGTTTCCTTTTTTCATCAAATTGATACTGGGTTATCCCATAAAGTACACCGCCCGGCAGGACCGCGTTAAAGTGCATATAGTCATCACCTTCCCGATGCCAATACCCGTGCCGTGACTTAAGGGCCTCATTGCCACTCTGTGCCAATGCCCTCTGACTCTGCGCATAAGTTTCAGTATAAGGAACGACAAACTCTCCCATCAATAAACCGATGATAACGAAAAAGAAAGCCGGCTTAATGACTGCATAGGAAATCCGCGCAATTGACATGCCGGTCGCACGCATCACGGTTAATTCACTATGGTTCGCCAATACTCCCAGCCCTATAAGGCACCCAATCAGCACTGATAAAGAGATAAATTCATAGATTCGTTTCGGGATAGTCATGGCGAGATACTGAAAGGCCTCTGCCCGTTGATAATCTCCCTCCAGATCCTGCATTTCATCGATCAATGCGAAAATCAGGTCCAGCCCTATCACCACGCTTAACACTAGGAAAATCGAGGCTATCACTAACTTGCCAATATATCTGTCGAGACGCCGCATCCGCTAGTTGCTCACTCTATTATTTCCGAAACCAAAACAGTTTATGATGGAGATTGCCAATGAGCGCCAATCCAATACCAAGAAACAGCAAATGCACCCACATCATTCCGGGCAGAGGATCGAGCTTACCATCCTCAATTCCGGTACGTGTTGTGGACAACAATATCAGATAACCCATATAAAGGAAGATAGCGGGCAGCAGTCTCAGATAACGCCCCTGCCGAGGGTTCACCCTGCTTAATGGAATAGCTAAAAGGGTGATCACTGGCACCAATAGTGGCAAAGAGATGCGCCACTGCAGTTGCGCCATATCCTCCGGATCATCAGACCCCAGCAAATCCTGAGTTGGCTTCAATTCTGCCTTTACCCTGACCTGACGTTTTTTGGGCTTGGGAATTTTAACACCATATTTTTCATACTGGGTGACGCGATACTCCGGGTCACCAGGATTCCCATCGTAACGATAACCATTTTCCAGTAGCAGAAAGTGACTTCCGGTTTCCGCGTCAATGTACTGTGATCCCGACTCTGCAACCAACAGTATCAACTCAGGCTTATCGCCACCCTTTTTTTCCAGCCGTTGAGAAATAAACACATTCTCCATGCGCGTTCGTTTATCCATTAGCTTCTCCGTGTAGGTCACACGCCCGCCACTCCCCAGCTGCTGAAAACGTCCGGGAATAAGCGTATCAAACTCGGTACGCTCATCCTGTGCATTAAAGATATCCTCGACCTTGGCGGCACCCCAGGGGCTAACCTTTATGCTCAACACCGCCACCACTAGCATGACAAGCAAAGCTGGCACCATGGTATAAAACACTAATTTTTTAGTACTCATGCCACAGGAAGAAAGCACGGTCATTTCACTGTCCAGATAAAGCCTGCCGTATGACATCAGAATGGCTAAAAACAAGCCCAGCGGCAGTATAAGCTCCAGAAATCCCGGCAACCGATACCCCATAACACTAAACAATACATCAGCCGCTAATTCGCCCGTTGCGGCTTCGGCGAGATACTTGATAAACCGCCCGCTCATCACGATAAGTAGCAATATAGCGGTAACCGCTATTAGAGCAACCAGTATGTTTTTTGCGAGATAGCGGAATATTATCAAAACAGCGTGAGCAACTTTTTGTAGTTAGACAGGATTCATCACATTTTATAACGCATCTTTTCATATTGAGAACTGGTAATCATTAAATAATTACGTAAACTGACAATTTTCGAAGTCGCGACACAGAAGCAGGTAAAGTAAATCATGGATTATCAAATCAAGACCGGCAACCCGGAGAAACAGGCGAGCGGATGTCTGGTCGTATCCATAACAGATAAAACCAAACTCTCCCCTACTGCTAAACAGATCGATCAGGCGAGCGGAGGGCTGCTCGGCAAATTGATTCGACGCGGCGATCTTGAACGTAAGACAGGAAAAATTTTGCTACTGAACGCCGTGCCAAACATTAAGGCACAGCGGGTCCTCTTGGTACATTGTGGTGACTCGAAAGAGTTAGATGAGGGCAAATTCATCAGTCTGATGCAGAATGTATTTAGCGTAATTAAAACCTGCGGAGCGAAAGATGCGCTTATCTTTCCAGATGAGTTCCAGTTACCGGAACATGAATTGGACTGGAATATTGCTCAGATTATTTCGCAATGCGAAGATAGTCTTTATCAATTCAACCAATTAAAAAGCAAGCAAGATAATCAGCCTACGAAATTCTCTCGCTTGACTTTTGGTCTATCAAATCGTGACCAGCTAGAAGAGGCGCAAGCGGCAATATCGATTGCCCAGGCGATAGCCAGAGGCAAAAGCCTGGCCAAAACGCTTGGCAACCTGCCAGGAAACATCTGTACTCCCAGTTACCTCGCTGATCAGGCTAGAGAACTTGCCAAGACCCACAAGAAGCTCAGCACCAGCGTGATAGAAGAAAAGCAAATGACTGAACTTGGCATGGGCGCATTACTCTCTGTGAGTGCAGGAAGCATTGAGCCCGCCAAACTTATTGTGATGAATTACAAAGGCGGCAAAAAAGACGCCGCTCCTCAAGTGCTGGTAGGCAAAGGCGTCACCTTTGATACCGGCGGTATAAGCCTGAAACCCGGCGCCGCAATGGACGAGATGAAGTTCGATATGTGCGGCGCAGCCAGCGTTTTTGGCACGATGGCCGCACTAGTAGCACTTGAACTGCCTATTAACGTTATCGGCATTGTGGCAGCTGCAGAAAACATGCCTGGCGGCGAGGCGACCAAACCGGGGGATATCGTGACCTCTCTCTCCGGACAAACAATTGAAATTCTGAATACGGACGCAGAAGGTCGATTGGTACTTTGCGACGCACTCACCTATGCAGAGATGTTTAACCCAGCTGCGATTATTGATATTGCGACCCTCACCGGCGCCTGCGTGATAGCACTTGGCAAGCATGCAACGGGGCTGTTTTCAAATCAGGATAGTCTCGCCGTGGAACTGCTCAAAGCAGGAAATGAAGCTTACGATCGCGCCTGGCATATGCCACTGTGGCAAGACTATCAATCGCAACTGGATAGCAATTTTGCGGATATGGCCAATATCGGGGGTCGGGAAGGGGGCAGCATAACCGCTGCATGCTTCCTGGCACGCTATACCAAGGAGCAGCGCTGGGCACATTTGGACATTGCCGGCACAGCCTGGAATTCCGGGAAAGAAAAAGGAGCCACTGGACGTCCAGTCGCGCTGTTGACGCACTATCTATTGGATAGAGCAGCAGAAATAGAGATCGATTAGCCCGTTTAGCGCTACTGACCCGGATTTCCGATGACAAAAATTGACTTTTATATCTTGAACGCAAAAGCGGTAAAGGATCGCTTGCTTTTTGTCTGCCGATTAGTCGACAAAGTCTACAAAAAAGGTCACCAGATTTACATTCATACGGATGACGAAGCAACAACCGCATACCTGGATAAAGCACTATGGGAATTTCGAGGGGATAGTTTTATCCCTCACCGGCGCCTGGACCATCTATCTGAGCCTCCCTCGCCAGTTGAAATTGGCCATGGTCAAGATCCAACCGAACACCAGGATATTCTTATTAATCTGGCAACTCAGCCACCCGATTTTTTTTCACGTTTCAGCCGCGTATCGGAAGTAGTTATACAACAGCCTGAGTTGCTAAACGCTTCCCGCAATCGCTATTCTTTCTACCGTGACAGGGGTTATCCGATGCAAACTCACCCCATCGGATAATGCACTGAAAAAACTAGCGATTCGGCAATATCATATCCAGAGTTTCAGATATTTTTTCTGCGACGCCGGCCATGGTTTCCATACAAATATCCACAGACAAACCGGTCAAATTCCTAATATCCGGGTTAATCGCTGCAAAGGCCAATCCCACTGCCTCTTCATTATATGCAACGCCAGCAAGCTGTTTGGCAATATGAACCACACCAACTTCCCATTCCTGACTAGAACCAATTTGTGGCTGATCCTGGCTGGCTATTAGCTCACTAAATTGTTCGGGAAAATTCCAGGAATGTGCGAGTGCTGCACCCAACTCCGCAGCATTAAACCCAAGCAACTCCTTTTCAACCTGACTCAGCGGTTTTAATTGCTCTTGTGAAATCGCAATAGCCTGTTTCGCCTCATCGGCACAATGTTCATAAATCACCAAATGTCCGATATCCAAAAGCAGACCGGCTACGAACAGCCGCTCAACTTCCCTTAGGTGAAATGAAGT
>CBDUGR010000162.1:0-5690 GCA_965366515.1 uncultured Gammaproteobacteria bacterium
TCAAATCATTGACGGTGAGTTCGTTTTCCCGCATCAGACGCCTTGAAAATTCACTACTGCGCATACGTCGCATGCGGGTTACCGGGTATGCTTTGTTGGAAGTGTTAATAGGCACTTTGGTGTCCTTAGGATAAAACGTTATAAAAGCTTTGCTCAAAGACAAATTATAGTGCGTAGGCTACCATGTTTGCGATCTAATTCAAAAAGGTTCACTGGTGGGTGGGGGCCGGGAGCCAGCGCAGAGGAGTGAAATCGAGTGCACAGTGGTTGGCTGAGTAATGAAGGCCTCATTCGAATAGGGGTGACGCTGATGTTGGTTATGTTATTCGCCCTTCTGGAATTCCGTTTTCCGAGAAAAGTTCGAGTGGTCAGTCGGGCGCAGCGTTGGATTGGCAACGGCGCAATACAGGCCGTTAACGCTCTGCTGGTGGGTGCTTTTTTGCCTTGGTTGGCGCCTTTTACGGTTGCCCTTGCAGTAAGTCAGACCGATAGTGGATTGCTAAATGCGCTTACTTTACCTGCGACCGTGGAGTTCTTGCTCTGTATTCTGATATTGGATCTGGCTATATATTGGCAGCACCGTTTTATGCACAGAATTGACTGCTTGTGGCGATTGCACCGTATGCATCATGCTGACGTCGATGTGGATGTAACGACGGCTCTGCGCTTTCATCCATTGGAAATCATCCTGTCCATGGCATTCAAATCTGCGCTGGTTTGGTTGTTGGGAATTCCGGTTGCTGCGGTCCTGGTGTTTGCGGTATTGCTGAATGGAATGGCCATCTTCAACCATGCAAATTTGTTAGTGCCCGTTAAGGTTGATCGGCTGCTGCGCTATTTGTTCGTGACTCCGGATATGCATCGAGTACACCACTCCGTAAAACAATACGAACAAAACAGTAATTATGGTTTTAGCCTGAGTTGTTGGGATCGATGGTTTGGCTCCTATAGAGCGCAGCCGGAAGATGGCCATGGTGAAATGGTGCTGGGATTAAATGAAACTAAAGGACAGCAAACAGGGTCTGTTGTTTGGATGCTAAAACAACCCTTTGAATAGGGCCTGTTAAATTCAGGATCAACTAATGGATACAAAAAAAATAATCGCGCTTCTGGTTGTGGTTTGTTTGGTGGTTGGATTTTTCTTTTTTGATCTGGGCACCTATTTAACGCTGGATTATTTTAATCAACAAAAAGCGGCCATTCACAACTTTTATCTGCAGAGTCCCTGGCAAACCGGACTGATCTATTTTCTGATTTATGTTGCTGTGACCGGGCTTTCATTGCCTGGGGCCGCAGTCATGACACTTATTGGTGGGGCTATTTTTGGACTCTGGTGGGGAGTGTTGCTGGTTTCTTTCGCCAGTACCATAGGAGCAACCGTTGCATTTCTGGTTTCCCGGCTGCTCTTAAGGGACTGGGTACAGAAGCGATTCGGACAGAATCTGAAAACCATTAATCAGGGTATCGAAAAGGATGGGCCCTTCTATCTGTTTACGTTAAGGCTGGTACCTGTTTTTCCTTTTTTTGTCATTAATTTGGTGATGGGGCTTACGCCGATTCGTGTATTGCAGTTCTTCTTTGTCAGCCAGCTGGGTATGTTGCCGGGGACCTTTGTGTACGTAAACGCAGGAACTCAGTTGGCCCAGGTCGATTCGGTGGGCGGTATCCTGTCTCCCGGGCTGCTGCTCTCTTTCGCTTTGTTGGGTATTTTCCCGCTACTGGCGAAATGGCTGGTTAATTTTATAAAGGCGCGGCAGATATTGGCACGGCATCAACGGCCGAAGCAATTTAATACCAATATGGTGGTGATTGGCGCAGGCTCCGGTGGGCTGGTGGCTTCCTATATTGCCGCTGCAGTCAAGGCGAAGGTGACCTTGGTGGAAAAGCATAAAATGGGTGGCGATTGCCTCAACACCGGATGCGTGCCGAGTAAGGCGCTGATTCGTTCTGCGAAGATTAATCACTATTTGAAGCGCGCCGAGGAGTTCGGTTTACATCCGGTTACCGCAAAGGCAAATTTCCCCGAGGTTATGCGCAGGATTCAAGGGGTTATTCAACAGGTAGAGCCGCATGATTCGGTAGAACGTTATACGCAACTGGGTGTGGACTGTGTGCAGGGCGAAGCAAAAATTATCTCACCCTATTGCGTTGAGGTGAGTGGGCGCAAGATTTACACGCCAAATATTGTGATCGCCACGGGTGCGCGACCCTTTGTACCTCCCATTGATGGCGCGGATCAGATAGGTTACCTGACGTCAGATACGGTTTGGCAACTGGAAAAGCAAACTGAGCGGATGCTGGTGATTGGTGCGGGACCTATTGGTTGCGAGCTGGCGCAGAGCTTCTCACGGCTGGGCTCAAAGGTAATCCTTTTGGATCTGGCGCCCAAAATTATGCCGCGGGAGGATGAAGAGGTTTCAGCCTATATACATGACTGTCTGGTCAACGAAGGGGTAGAGATTCGTGTTTCTCACAAACCAGTGGTATTTGCACAACAACAGGATCAAAAGTATCTGGACGCTGATTACCAGGGCGAGCAGATACGTATAGATTTTGATGAGGTGATTATTGCGGTAGGCCGCAAAGCCAATACCCAGGGTTTTGGTTTAGAGGAGCTTGGTGTTGAGTTGACGCCCCAGGGTACCGTGCGGGTCAACGAGTATTTACAGACCAACTACCCGAATATTTATGCCTGTGGTGATGTGGCCGGCCCCTATCAATTTACCCATACGGCTTCGCACCAGGCCTGGTATGCGGCTGTGAATGCGTTGTTCGGGCGTTTTAAGAAGTTTAAAGTCGATTACTCCGTCATTCCCTGGGCTACCTTTACCGATCCGGAAGTGGCGCGGGTTGGACTTAATGAGCAGGATGCAAACCTGCAGGGCGTGGCCTATGAGGTGACGCGGTTTGAGATTGAGGAGTTGGATCGGGCCATTGCCGATGGTGAAAATCGTGGCTTTGTTAAAGTTTTGACGGTACCCGGCAAGGACAGGATTTTAGGCGTCACCATTGTGGGGTATCATGCTTCCGAATTGATTACCGAGTATATCCTGGCGATGAAACATGGCATCGGTTTGAATAAGATTTTGGGAACTATACATATCTACCCGACCTTGTCTGAAGCGAACAAGTTTGCTGCGGGCAATTGGAAAAGAGCACATGCGCCAGAAAAGCTGTTGAGAATTGTTGAGAAATTTCATGCATTGATGCGTGGTTAGCCAGTAAGAGAGTGAACAATATGTCAGTACAGGAAGAGGTTAAAAACTACTATGGTGAAGTGTTGCAGAGCTCGGAGGATCTAAAAACCGATGCCTGCTGCACCGACACCAATATGCCGGGTTATCTAAAGCAGATCTTGGGTCAGGTGCATGAGGAGGTGCTGAGCCGCTATTATGGCTGCGGCCTGGTTGCACCTGAGCAGCTAAAAGGCTTGCGTATACTGGACTTGGGTAGTGGCTCTGGTCGCGATTGCTATGCGCTCTCTGCGCTGGTGGGTGAGCAGGGATATGTGGTTGGTGTGGATATGACCGAAGATCAGTTGGCGGTGGCCAATCGCCATATTGATTTTCATCGTCAGCAGTTTGGCTACGCCGCCGCCAATGTCGAATTTCGCCAAGGCTATATCGAAAAACTTGATCAGTTGGATTTGGCTGATGAGAGCTTTGATATCATCGTATCCAATTGTGTGATTAACCTGTCGCCCGATAAAGAGGCTGTTTTGAAACAGGCTTATCGCCTTCTGAAACCCGGGGGAGAGATCTATTTTTCCGATGTATATTCGGACAGGCGAGTACCGGCTGAACTGGCAGCTGATCCGGTACTCTATGGGGAGTGTTTGGGCGGCGCCCTGTACTGGAACGATTTTCTGAACATTGCCAAAGTTGCCGGGTTTATGGATCCCCGCCTGGTGGAGGATCGACGTTTGAGTGTAGACAATGAAGCGGTTGAAAAGCAGCTTGGCAATATCCGTTTTTACTCAGCTACCTATCGTTTGTTTAAAATTGATCAGTTGGAGCCTGCCTGTGAGGATTATGGTCAATCGGTTGTCTACCAGGGAACTGTTGAGCATCATCCTGATAGCTTCGCACTGGACGTGCATCACGTTATAAAAAAAGGTGAACGGTTTCCGGTTTGTGGTAATACTTACCGTATGTTGAGCGAATCACGCTTTTGTGAGCATTTTGAATTTATCGGAGACTGGACAAGTCATCACGGAATTTTTAAAGGTTGTGGTTCTGAAATGCCCTTTAGCGACAAAGATGATAGCTGTTGCAGCGCTCAGGGGAGTTGTTGTTAATCGATGAAAATGAAGGAGAGAGAAGATGATAGGTTGGCTTAAGCAGGGCGTTTACCTGGTATTGGCAATGTTACCGGTGACTATCTCTGTATCGGTAGCAGATGAGCTTGAGAAAAAACCGGTACGCTGTATCAATCTTAATCAGATTAAAGAGGTTAAAATACTGAATAATCAGCAGATCCTGTTTCGTATGACAGGCGGGAAAAACTATATCAACGTTCTGCCACACAAGTGTTTCGGACTAAGGCGTAACCAGCCCTTTATGTACCGCGTTTCCAATAACCGGCTTTGTGATCTGGACATTATCACGGTGCTGGATCAGGGCGGGTTTGGTATGCGCCCATTGGGATCCTGTGGTCTGGGAACCTTTGAACCGATGCTGGACGATGATATTCGAACACTAAAGGATACCAAGGTAGTGGAAGAGTAAGCCGGGAGGTAGCGATGAAAAAAGTGGCGGTGGTGTTGTCGGGCTGTGGTGTGTATGACGGATCAGAAGTTTATGAAGCGGTATGCACGCTGTTGGCGCTGGATAAAGCGGGGGCAGAAGTACAGTGTTTTGCGCCAAACATAGAGCAGATGCATGTGATCAACCATCTTAGTGGAGAGGAGATGGTGGGCGAGACGCGCAATGTGTTAATAGAATCCGGCAGAATCTGTCGGGGTGCAGTTAAGGATGTGGCAAAGGCGAATGCTGACGAATATGATGCGCTGATCGTTCCTGGCGGGTTTGGTGCGGCTAAGAATTTGTCAGACTTTGCCCTGAAAGGCGCCGAGTGCCAGGTCAATCCTGATTTTTTAAGGTTTGCTCAGGCGGTTCATCGAGCCGGGAAGCCGATTGGACTGATCTGTATTGCCCCGGCTCTGTCAGTGGCCATTTGCGGCGAAGGGGTAGAGTGCACCATCGGTAACGATCGGGAAACGGCCTCAGTACTGGAAACCATGGGTGCCAAGCACTGCGACTGCCCCGTGCAGCAAGCGCACGTCGATAGAGAAAGAAAACTGGTGACTACCCCGGCCTATATGCTGGCCAATCGCGTGAGCGAAGCCGCGGCAGGTATTGAGCAGTGTGTCAATGAAGTACTGGCGCTTATCCAGGGCCAGTTAACTGGCCCTGGGCGTATTTAATGGGTGCAAGTAGTCCTAATACAACCAGTTACGCAATAATCGAGTGACCTGCGGCATGACCACGTAGGTCAGCATCAATACCTGAGACAGCGCCAAAACCAGGACTCTGGGTATCAGGGTCATTTGGGCCAGCCAATCACCGAATATCAGATTAACCAGTAACACAAGAGTAAAGACCACAACAGACAATACCAGTGCCATTTTGTGACGGCTGGGTGCTGCACTTTGCGGTACTTCTGGTAGTGAAAACCAGAACTCAAGGCCG
>CBDUGR010000163.1:0-5683 GCA_965366515.1 uncultured Gammaproteobacteria bacterium
GTGCGAACATGCGTTGGCGCGTCAACTTCCCTTTGGGCGCTGCCGGACCAATAGAATAGATAAAAAAGTGATAAGGCTAAAACAACGATTAACGATGCGAAAACCGGGTGATCTTTAATGTCCATGTACCCACTCCATTGGATAAAGAAGATTCGGTGCGCATCCAACGACTCAAACAATAATCTGTTTTAAATGCATTACAGTTGAACAGCACCCTCAAAAATATAGATGGGATGAGCCACGCTGTCCATTAAAGGGCACTAAAAAGAGTGCCGAAGCAGCTCGAGCCAGCTCCTCTTTTCTCCGAGCAGCTGCTTCGCATCAAAAGCCAATCGATGCGTAGCATGACAATCCGCACAGGCGGCAACGGCCAGCGTACCCAAGGCCTTACCCTGTTCAGTTAGCGTGCCGCTTTCAAGGCTTTGCTTGAGTGTAGACGCCATTTTTTTCATCGCCTCATTGGGGTAGTTTTTGGTATTTTCTGCGTGGCAATTAACACATGTTTCGCCGAGCTGGTGCATCCCTTGCTGCAAACCCAGCAGCGAGGCAAGCGCATCTTCATTTCGACCATCTACAAAGCCGATCTTAATTTTATTCACCTGCTCGCTCAGACTTCGCATATGCGAAGTTAACTCCTCCGTATTATCCAATTTCATACCTGAGAAATCGGGCGCCCGATACAGGGTTGCCGTAACCGCTCGGTAATCGGCATGGCAAGAGTTGCAAGTCTCATCCAACGCTCGCAACGCTTTTGTGACATTTTGATAGTGCTTTGCTTTGACACTATTTTGCAATTCATTGATAACTGTATAATTCAGTTTATTCGACCACTCCGGCACCATCTCTCCAATTTTTTGGTAATCCTCAACCAACTTAGCAGACCATTTCTCCAGATTTTCATTTTTGTTTGCGTCTTCGTTTGCATATAACTCAACTGCCAGCATCTCACGCCGTAACTTAAACATCGTATGCAGCCATACCTGCCGTTTGTTCTGTGGCTTATACCATTGAGCTAGGGAAGTCGGCGGTTGTTTGAGCACAATCACATGTTCCTGGTGTTTCTGGACGAGCACCAATACCGCCAGGATAATCACACACTGTATGACAAAAAAAATCAACCAACGCATTACTGTCACCTTTTATAGTTCGTTTTTCTAGAGAGGCACGCCATCAGAATACAGATAATAGACAACAAAAATTCTCGATTAAAATCTTCCGTCTCAAACAAATAAATCATCCGGTGCTATCCTGGCCTTTCGTGAGTAGCCTGCATGCAAATTGGGACGGTAATTTTTATAAATCTCTGCTACCCATATTCCCGCTGGCGTTTCCATAAACGCGTCATGGAAGTCAGCCAGCTCTTCCGCCACATTCTTCGGCCAGGGCACCGGGTGCTGATCCGGTTGCACCAATATGGAAAACAGGGAGGCAACACTGATGTCAGCCAGAGTTAATTTATCATCGATTAGAAATGGCTGTGATATTACCGTTCCGCTAAGTCGCTTAACCGCCAGTGCCAGTTTTTGGTGTGCCTGCGCTACGTCTTCCTCTCCACCGACAAACTTCTTATGAATTTTTCCAAGAATATAATTTCGTGATAGCCGAAAAACAAATTGGCGAACCAGCCCGCTACGATGCGTAAAATAATATTGTACGGCTTTGGGCAAGGGTTTGAGCATGTCATATAGCACTCGCCTAAGCGGATCTCCGACAAGTAGATCATAGGCTTCACAGCTATCCAGACAAGCCTGTTTAAGTTCGGTGTTCTCGGGAATGAGGGGCAACGCCGGATACTTTTCTTCAAGGTACAGGCAAATGGCCTGCGAGCCCTGTAGCCAATATCCCCGATCGTTAATGATCGGCAAGCTGGCGGAGCCAAACTTTTTCTGAAAGCGCAACAGGTGTTCTCCCGGGTTGACAGGATAGGCTCGCCAGTCAATCCCTTTGTAGTCCAGCACCCAACGAACTTTTTCGCAGTAATGCGAATGCGGAAATTCATAAAGCTTTAACACTTGTTATCACTCCTGATCTGTGCGTTTCCCATAGCAAAGTTCGCTTCACGTTTTTTCTTTAGCAGCCCCGTAAACTGACGCCAATTTACGGCAACCAGTCCAATGATGACCAGCCCCGCTCCAGCCAACCGCTGCGGGCCAAAGGATTCATTCATCACCAACCAGCCAGAGAATACCCCGAAAACAGGCACTAATAAACCAAAGGGTGCCACTCGATTGACCGCATAATTACGCATAAGAAAACCCCACACGCCGTAACTAAAAAGCGTAGATATCAAAACGATATAGAGCAATGAAAACCCGCTTAGCAGTGTGATGTGATTGAACGCATAGAACCAGCGCTCAGGCCCCTCGAAAAAATAGGAGAGCAGCAGCAAAGGTAAAGGCGGAATCAAACTGGCATAGGCGATGAGGCTTAGCATATCCACCTTCCCTGCCCGCTTTAAAAAGATATTACCTATTGCCCAACTTAAACCGGCAAGCACTACTAGCATCAGTCCATTGAGGGTGGCGCGCCCCATGGTCAGCGCAATCAGAAAGATGCCCATAGCAGCGATTATCAACCCGCACAGGTCACGCAATGTCGGTTTCTCATTGAGAATTATGGCTCCACCAATGATCGAAAAGAATACCTGACATTGAATGACGGTGGAGGCGATTCCGCCACCCACTCCCAATGCCATACCTTTGAATAGAAACGCAAACTGTAGCGTCAGCAAAAATACGCCAACGGCAACAAGCACTTTCCAGTCTATATTGGGTCGGCGGACAAAGAGCAGCAATGGGAAGGCTGTCAACAGGAAGCGGAGCGCGGTGAATAAAAAAGGTGGCAGCTCCTTTAAACCCAATGAAATAGCGACAAAGTTAAAGCCCCAGGCCGCCATCGCCAGCACAGCCAACCCGATATGACTAATTTTCACGGTAGTTTAAACACTACAACAACCACAGGCAGGCTTAGGCCTTTTCAGTTTCAACCACTTCTGTCTGCTGCGATAATGCAGCGCCAGAACCCAAAACCACCGCAACCCAGCGGGTTTCATCAAAACTTTCAAAGGCAATTTTTAAAGTCATGGTCAAAGGGACCGATAACAGCATGCCAACCGGACCGAGCACCCAGCCCCAGAAGACTAAAGAGAGGAACACCACCAATGCAGAAAGATCGAGTCCCTTGCCCATAAAACGCGGTTCCAGAATATTGCCCACGACCACATTAACGAACAAATAACCCGCCGCTGTTAGCAGTGCATGGCCTGTGCCCAGCTGTATGATCGCCAACAACACTGCCGGAACAGCCGCAATAATTGAACCCAGGGTTGGCACAAAATTCAGCAGAAAAGCCACCAGTCCCCAAAGCACCGCGTAATCTACGCCGAGGATCATTAGCCAGATCATGATCAGCATGCCAGTCAGCAGGCTTAACGCGGTTTTTAGCGCCATATAACGATTAACGCTCCTAGTGAAGCGCTGTACCGCAGCCATGGTTTTTCCAGCGTTGCCGGAAGCCGCTTTTAATTTGTCATAAAAAACGCTTTCCTCCGCGAGAATAAAGATCACGGTGAGGAGAATCATAAAGGCATTGCCCATAACATTTCCGAGGGACGCCAGCGTCGCCCCGACCATACTCATTGCTGTGCTGGGATTAAAACTGTCCTTTAGGTTACTACCCTGAAAATCAACTCCCCAGCCAGAAAGCCAGGTGAAAAATGTGCCACTTAGAAGACGCAGCTTGTTCTGGTATTCCGGTAGATCCTCGGAAAAACTATTGACCGATGCGCCCACAACAGCACCAATCAGCAATCCGAAAATAACAACCATACCAATAATCACCAGCAAGGCAATCAGATAAGGAACGCCTCTTTTGTGCATCCAGGCCAGCGGTGGTGAACAGATCACCGCAATAAATACCGATAGTAAGAAAGGCACCAGCAGGGATTCAGCAGCTTTCATCCCTGCTACGACAATAACGAATGCGGCACTATAGAGTAAAAATTTGGCAGCAGTAGATTGTTGATGGGTAATCATCTTCTATCCTTTGAATACGGTGTTTTTCTACTTAGTTATCCGCAACAACCGGTTGTGCAACTTAAGGTAGAAAGCGTAATTCTGTTATCCGGCACACCCGTCTTTAATGCGGCGTTCCCAATCGCGCTTCAACTAACACCCGCATGGAGCGCATCCCGCTTAACTCGGCCAGGCGCAGCGCTTCATCCGGTTCTACGCCTTGATGCTCCACCAGCCACACGGCCCATAAGGCGGCAGCCCGGTTCCCCGAGCCACAATGCAAAAAGACGGGTTTCGCCGCATTTTGCATCGCATCATTAAATTGTGCAACCTGAGTATCTGTAATAGCTGTTAGCGGTTTGCCCATCGGGGCCTGGTAGAATTCCATGCCGAGAGTCTCCACCGCATTCGCTTCGTCCCAGTTCACTTCATCGAGGCCTCGGGTGGAGATAACGCTTTTGTACCCTAGCTCCGAAAGTTTGCCTAATGCTTCTTGAGTCGGTTGCCCCGCAATAATTAGGTCACCGAACTTAATGCTATTGTTAACACCGTCCAGCGGAAAAGCCTCGGGTTCCGTCGCCTTGTAACCACAGGACTGCAGCATAATTAGCGCAAAAAACAAACCTGCCAGACTTTTCATCGTTAGTATCTCCAATTTCAAAACCAGTTTAACAGCAACATCATAGCATGCAGCATACTGATTATGGCTATCGGAATGATCTTTGTTACCAGAAGCCCAGAACTAAAACTTCGATTTAAGTAACGACGATGAAAACGGTATTATCCGTCAGGTATATCGTTCCAGCTACTTACTCAAATACCTCATTCCCTCTTCGAGCCCTTCCAGGGTGAGCGGGTACATGTGCCTCCCAACCAAGCGGTCGATGATCTCAATTGATTGGGTGTAAGGCCACACATCTTTTGATTTAGGATTCAGCCAAATGACCTTTTCAAAGGTATCGGTGAGACGCTGCATCCATTTGGTTGCCGGTTCGTCATTCCAGTGTTCAACACTGCCGCCCGGTGAGCTGATTTCATAGGGTGACATACTGGCATCTCCGACGAATATGACTCGGTAGTCACTGCCATAGGTATGTAACACGTCCCAGGTGGCCGTTTTTTCCGACCAGCGTCTTACATTGTCTTTCCAAACAGATTCGTAAATCATGTTATGGAAATAGAAGTATTCCAGGTGTTTGAACTCGGTACGCGACGCCGAGAATAACTCTTCGCATTGGCGAATGTGATGATCCATCGACCCGCCGATATCCATAAATAACAGCACCTTTACGGCGTTGTGTCGTTCTGGCACCATTTTCAAATCCAGAAAACCGGCATTTTTAGCCGTTGAACTGATGGTGTCGTGCATGTCGAGTTGGTCGGGAGCACCAGTGCGGGCAAACTTGCGCAGACGACGCAGTGCCACTTTGATATTTCGGGTACCCAGTTCGATGGAATCATCGAGGTTTTTGTAATCGCGCTTATCCCAGACTTTAAGCGCGCTAAAATTGCGGTTGCCATCCTGACCAATACGGATTCCTTCAGGATGATAACCGTTTGCGCCAAAAGGTGAGGTACCACCGGTACCGATCCATTTGCTGCCGCCTTCATGGCGTTCCTTCTGCTCTTCGAGCCGTTTTTGAAACTCCTCCATCAGTTTTTGCAGGCCA
>CBDUGR010000164.1:0-5631 GCA_965366515.1 uncultured Gammaproteobacteria bacterium
CTCAATAGACAATTATTCAAACCATCAATTTCTGTAATTTATTTTAATGGTAAAAATACAGTTACATATTAAATAGAACTAACAGGCTAAAACAATTACTAAGTTGGTAATCTATTATGAAAATATGTTCAAAATCAGTCCCTTTTTATTCCTAAAACAAATAAGGCCATACAAATGCTGGGGTTAATCCTCCCCAGGGCCGATACTGAACAGAACAACTTGAGGCATCTACTTGTACGCCCCGACCGATCACAGAGCAACCAGTCACTAACAATAGCGCTTCCTGCTTATAAAATGCAATCACTACTTTTCAATGTGTAACCTGTGACATCATTCCCTCTGCACTCGGCAGACTTAAACTGTACTAGCAAAACTCAATCTACCGCCGCTGGTTTAAATAAACCCAGGGTAATCAGCAAAAAACTGACGATGACCGCCATTGAGCCCATCTGCGCCAGCAGTTTCCCCAGCATACCCAGAGGGAAATTCTGCAACAACACGCCTAGAGGGAACACCACCGCACCAGCACTCAGCACTGATGCCAAAATAAACTTGAATGACGCGCTGTAATTGACCCGTTCGTAAGCCATACCTAATACAATGAGAATCATACTAAGGGTTATCCAGTGCGAGTGAGCATGCACTTCGCGCGCATATTCGCTACCGATTTGGCGATAGTTTTCCAACTCGCTTACCGCGCCCGCAAGATCTCCCTTGGCAGCTTCCACAAAGCTATTCGCCAAGCTTCCACCCAGCTGCTCGAGCGTTTGGTGTTCATCGAAGACGGCATACCACAAGCCATAGACCATACCGACAATGGCAATAAGCAAACCAGCAATAATCAACAACCTCTGCGATCTATCCACGATTATCCTCCTTCGTATCCAGATAGCCAGTATGTCGCAGCAGACCAAACAGCATCGCCAATAATGCCACAATTAAAAGCAGCCCTGAAATATCAGCAAACGCACCAGCAAGCAAGCCATACTTAAGCTCAAGGAATATAGAAACAGGTAGTCCCGCAGCACCCACTAAAGCGACACAGACCCATCTTTTCTTCCAGCGATCACTCCACAGGACAAACGGCTGGACAAATGCCAGCAGCAAGAGCAGCATACCAACCTCATTGACATGGGCATGCGTAGCTATTTTGATCGCTTTTTCCGCCATCAACATCCCATAATTCGTAAACACAGCCGCCACAGCAGACATATCCTGTTGCGCGGCATTTTCCAGCACCAAAGTTAAAATACTTATCTCCTTCAGTGAAAGCTGCGAAAAATGAGTAGCCGCATAGTAGGCACCGAATATAAAGCCAGCAAGCAGTAACAGCGCACCACCGCGCAATAGCGCTTTACTCTCCCAACTTTCACACAGAAGCCGCTGTCCTCCTACAGAAGCATAACCCATGGCATAGCGGCACAAACCCAACAGCTCGCCCAGGCAGGCCAGAATCACCAGCAAACCGCCAAAATCGGCGGCAACACTTGCCCAACCAATACTTTGAAAAGGACTGTATGAGAGGCCGACATAATATATCAGGAATACCGAAGGAGGCAGCAACACCGCCCCCGTTAAAAATAACTGCGCCAGGCGATACCTGACTTGCTGAGACAGTGCCACGTAGGGTTGTACCAGCGCCAACAGAAACGCCAGATAGCCAAATTGAATAATGTGGCTATGGGCGTCCACTTTGGTGCCACGATTTTCCAGCAAGCCACCGATGGTTTTAAAACGCTCCAGTATTGTCGTAACATCCTGTTCTGCTACTGCCTGAGCCGCACCATACATCGCCTGACCAATGAGTGCATTATTGGGATGCAGAATAAATACTGCAAAAATATCACCGAAAATCATTCCAGTAATGACTAGCAACATCCCACCTATTGCCAGCAGTCGCTGCGCACCTCCGCTCTCAAACATGACATCTCCTTTGGCAGATTCTTGTTCTATCAACCCATCAACAATAATTAAAGGGCCATTCGGCAATGCTGTTTTAATAGATAACCGAGAACCATTATTAACAAATTAAAGCTTGAATCAAGCTTTAATATTTAGGTGATATCGCGCATATACCGAACCACGATGATCTTTCAAGCATCTAATACCGTATTCGTAATCTGCAGAACATGAATCTGGCCAACCCTTTTATACTGATGTGGGGCTATGGCAAAGTACTGCGCGAGACGAGCTTTTTAACAGCAGGTCGCCCATTATTGGTTCACGCAACAAAGTAAACCTTGTTATTTAGTTGGCTGGTTGCTTTACCCGCATTCGGTTCAATACCAGCCAAAGGCCCATACAGATTAGAAAGGCACCCAAAAAATGATAAGAATAGACCTTTTCGCCCAAGAAAGTGGTCGCAAGAATAGCGCCGAACAATGGGATCAAATTGATAAATATCGCCGCCCTGCTGGGCCCAATCATTTGATTACCCTTATTCCACATGAGATTACCCAATACGGAAACGAGCAACGCCAACTCAAGGGCTACCAGCAGCGTTGACCAACTGAAGGGTACGGGTTTATAAAGCGCCGTCTCAAGAAGATAGAATGGCAGTAACACCAGGGTGCCGGTCAGTGTAATACCGAACAACGCCTCCACGACAGACAAACCCTTTGGTAGTTTTTTTAAATTCAAGGCATAACAGGAAAACCCAACCATTGCCAGCATGGTCGCTATATCGCCCGCATTAAATGCCAAATTAACCAATACTGCGGCATCGCCTTTACTCACCATGATCATGACACCCAGCATAGCCGAACAAATACCGGCAAAGCCTGCCATTGATACTTTTTCCCGGTAGAAGAGCACCGCCAACAAAACCGTCAGCGTCGGTTGCACTGCATTAATCAAAGAAACATTAATGGCCGTTGTAAAATTAAGAGCCACAAGTACGATCGATGTACTGCCTATCATCAGCACACCCAGCAAACTCAGCGTGGGCAAATGTTGCCGATAGATGGGGAGTTTTGATTTGATTCCCGGCAATACAAAGGGAGCAAGAATAAGTGCTCCAATACACCAGCGCCAGAATGACAACCCCAGGGGCGGGATTTCACCCTGCACACTGCGACCGATCACATGATTGGTCGCAAGAAAAAATGCCGTTAATGTCAACATCCCGCTGGCAAGAACTGAACCAGAGATCAACTTTCTAACCTGACTTTCAGGCACCACTTTTTCCTGGCTCATTTAAACCAGGCGCAATAGAAGATGGGAAAATACAATCAAAGTGGCCGTTAGCAGCGCGGTTACAGACTTACAACTTGAATATCGGGATCTCTATGCTCCCCAGCTTTGTGCAACCGCTGCAGGTAGTCATTCCAACAGGCCTCCTGGTTAAGGCAGAGTTCATAGAGGTACTCCCAGGAATAAATACCCGAATCATGCCCATCACTAAAGGTTAGCTGAATCGCATAGTTACCGACTGGAACTATGCTCTTGATACTGACATTGATTTTGCCAGATTGAAGCTTTTCCTGACCCTCGCCATGGCCCCGAACTTCTGCCGAAGGCGAAAGTACTCGCAAGAATTCGCAGCTTAATTGGTATTGCTCATCATCTGAATAGACAAGCTCAAGCATTTTGGAGTTCTGGTGTAACTTGATATCGACTGGTACTGGTGCACTATTACCCATTATTAAAACCTTTTAATCAGCTAAATTACTCTAAACGGGGACTACCATCACAAATAAAGAGCCCCTTCACAGAAGCTCTCTATTTTACACCAATATCAACAGATTATACCTGCGGTTCTCCAGTAATTTTAATCCCGGCGCCCGCAATTTTGTACTTTTTATTCATAAAAATCAGTACAGAAGTCAGCGCTTCCGCGACCACTGAATTATTAATTGATCCCGCATGCCAGGCTTTCATGCCTATCGCCTGAGCAAATTGAACTACCTGCTCGCGCGCATCCGCATCATTTCCGGTCACCAGCACATCGCAATCATCAAAATGTCCTTCATCGGCTTGCAAGTGCGCCGCGGCAACATTTTGAAAGGCAGATACCACCCGTACATTGTCACCCAGATAAGCCTGCGCAATCATGCCCGCACTGCCACCTTCTGGCAGCTGTACACGCATCACCTTGGGGGGCACGAGAGGAACAGTAGCATCGACAAATATTTTACCCTGCACCGCATCGCGTACCGTCTCCAAAGTAGGCATTTGATTGGAAAAGGGTACCGTCATAACAACGATTTCAGCAGCGCTCGCCGCACCCGGATTGTCCATACCCCGCACAGCTTTACCACCTGCACGCTCACTTAAAGCCCTGGCAGCCGCCTCACCTTTTTCATTAGTACGCGAACCAATAATTACGGAATAACCCGCTTTTACCAATTGCCATGCCAGGCCGCCACCCAGATCACCAGTCCCACCAAGAACCGCTATAGTTGGTTTTGAATCCGTCATAATTAACCTTTTTAATTCATTCGTTATCGATACAACTACCATATCCTTTGGATATCTAGCCGTAGGGCCCGACAAAATACCCAAATTCCGGGTATTTTAGCCAGACCAACAGATCGAGGTTTTAAGAAGCTGGTTTCAGCTGCGGCATCACCGCTTCGCCAAACAGACGAACACTTTCCAGATTATCTTCTTCACTGGCACCCACCACTTCTAACAAGGGCAGGTTCAGACCGGAATCAATCAGTTCCTGGGTGATTTCCGCACACTCATCCGGGGTACCGGAAATAACAGTGAATTTACGCTGCATCTCATCAGTCACCAGGTGGGTTACGTTATCGTCTGTACCTTCTTCAATCGCTTTACGGAACGGATCCCAAGCTTCGTCAGGTAATCCAGAACCCGCCAGAATCACATCATTTTTGATGTTACGGAGTTTGTTTACCACGTAAGTTCCGGTTGAGCGGCGTGTTGCATCTTTCGCCACTTTGCCATCTTTACTACAGGCTGCCAGGATAACACCGCCCACGGGGAAGTCAGCATCCAGGCTACGGCCTTTCTTCTCAGCACCGGCTTTCATGTTGTCAATCGCGTACTTAACAAAGGCTGGTGACGTCAGACCCGCTAATAACATACCGTCACTCGAACGACCCGCTAACTTCTGCATGAAAGGTCCCGTTGCGCCCACATAGATAGGAATATCTGTACGCAGGCCATCCGCTACACGGTCATAGGCAGGCATTGTGGATTCGAAGAAGTCTCCTTTGTATTCATACTGCTCACCGCTGAAGACTTTACGCATGATGTCCATAGACTCTTGATGGATACGTACTGGAGGCTGTTCTTTAATATCGTACTCAAGGTATTCGATACCGACTTTGCCCACACCGATACCCATGATGAAACGACCATTTGAAAGTTCGTCCATACCTACCGCCTCAGCAGCCAGTACGGTAGGGTGACGGATATAAGGGGATGTAATACCTAAACCAATCGGGATGTTTTTGGTCGCGCCAATCGCTGCGGCCAACGTACCAAAACAACCGCGTGCTTCCAGACCATACTGACGGAACCAGTGATAGGCCTCGGCAATCCAGAAACCGCCCTGATAACCCATCTCTTCCGTCAATGCCGCGTACTTCTTGATCGCTGACATCGGCTCATAGGACTTGAAAATAACACCTACTTTTACTTCACTCATTATGTGTTCTCCTA
>CBDUGR010000165.1:0-5595 GCA_965366515.1 uncultured Gammaproteobacteria bacterium
CAAACACCTGCTTCATCGCGCGCATATAGCCCAACTCTTCGTTGCTGCGGCTGTAATGCAAATAGGGTTTCTTCAAAAGCCCGACACCATGCTCGGCTGAAATGCTGCCACCGAGTTTCGCGACGATGTCGAATACTGCATCGTTCACTTGCGCGCATTTTTCAAAGAAGGCTTCTTTCCCAAGATTATCGGGTTTGAGAATATTCAGGTGCAGGTTGCCGTCACCGATGTGGCCGTACCAGACGATTTCAAAATCAGGGTAGCCCTGGGTGACCACCTGATTCACTCCGTTAAGGAATTCAGGTACTTTGGAGACGGTGACGGAAAGATCATTTTTATAGGGAGTGAATTCTGCGATGGTCTCGGAGATATCTTCACGCAGTCGCCAAAGATTAGCGGCTTGAGTTTCGTTTTGACTCATCACGCCGTCCAATACCCAGCCCTCTTCAACGCATCGTTCAAACAGGCTCATTACCTGTTCTTCGGTTTGTTCTGAAATCAGCTCGAATTCCAGTAGCGCATAATAGGGAGATTCGGTTTCAAAAGGTTTCGCAACATCGCCCTTGGCGGTGACATGATGCAGGGCTTTATCCGAGAAAAATTCAAAGGCGGTAAGATCAAGCTGATCCTGAAAAGTTTGGGACACTTTCATCAATGCATCAAATTCGGGGACGCCCAATACCAGTACCGCTAAATGTTTGGGCGGTCGCATCAGGCGGATGGTGGCCTCAGTGATAAAACCCAGGGTGCCTTCGGAGCCGATAAAGAGATGGCGCAGGTCATAACCGGTCGCGTTTTTGACTAGCCCGTTATTTAGTTCGAGAATATCTCCCTTGCCGGTTACCACCGTTAACCCGGCCACCCAATCGCGGGTGAGGCCATAGCGGATCACTTTAATGCCACCCGCGTTGGTAGCGATATTGCCGCCGATCTGGCTGGAGCCGGAGGAGGCGAAATCCACCGGATAAAAGAGATCGTTCTGCTCGGCAAATTGTTGTAACTGTTCGGTGATAACGCCTGCCTCGCACTGTACCGTACGATCAACCGGGCTGAAATCGCCGATACGGTTCATGCGCTCAAAGGAAACCACCACTTCCTGGTTGGTCGACATGGCGCCGCCACTGAGTCCGGTTCGCCCACCTGAGGGTACCAGTGTAAAACTCTGTTGGTTTGCCGCTTTAACCAGGGACTGTACTTGCTCTGTGTCGCGTGGAAAAACAATCGCCAGCGGGTTGGGTTCATAGACACGAGTCCAGTCTTTGCCGTAGAGTGAAAGTTCGTCACCCTCGGTAATCAGGTCTTTATCGGGAAATATTTGGGCGAGTATATTCAGGATATTATCTGTTGCAGCTAAGTGGGAGGACATCGTTTTTCGCTTGGCTCTTGACGTAAAAAATGGATCGTTTTTCGAGGTGCATATGTTACCATAGCGCGCCTTCGAAAGAGAGGTTCCGGATTAAACTATTGCCATGTCTAAAATCAGTTTATCGTTACACAAGCAAAAGATAAAAATTCTTCTGTTGGAGGGGGTTCATCAACGTGCCGTAGATACCTTCAACCAAGCTGGATATCATCAGGTTGATCAATTAGCCACCTCACTTAGTGAGGCCGAGCTGATTGAAAAGATAAAAGATGTACATTTTATTGGTATTCGTTCAAGAACGCAGCTGACACCGCCGGTTTTTAAAGCAGCTAAAAAGTTAATCGGGGTCGGATGCTTCTGTATTGGAACCAACCAGGTGGATTTGACCTCCGCGACTGAACATGGGGTCGTGGTTTTTAATGCACCCTTTTCCAACACGCGAAGTGTTGCTGAGCTGGTACTGGCAGAAGCGATTCTACTAATGCGCGGCATTCCGGAGAAAAATGCCCGGGCGCACCGTGGTGAATGGCAGAAAACCGCAAAAGATTCCTACGAAATTCGCGGCAAAACACTCGGCATTGTGGGTTATGGCAGCATTGGTGCACAGCTGAGTGTATTGGCGGAGTCTTTGGGGATGAGGGTTGTTTTCTATGACACCATCACTAAGTTACCGTTGGGGAACGCAACGCAGGCGAAGAGCCTGAACCATCTGCTGGCGAACTCGGATGTGGTTAGTCTGCATGTGCCTGAAACGCCGGCCACCAAAAACATGATTGGTGCTGCCGAACTTAAAAAGATGAAAAGGGAAAGCGTGTTGATAAACGCCTCTCGCGGCACGGTAGTTGATATTGAGGCGTTGGAGAAAGTGCTTCGATCGGAGGCCATACTGGGCGCGGCGATTGACGTTTTTCCTACAGAGCCGAAATCGAACCAGGAAAATTTCACTTCACCTTTGCGAGACTTCGATAATGTGATTCTGTCACCGCACGTCGGTGGCAGCACCGTTGAGGCACAGGAAAATATCGGTGAGGAAGTGGCGCAGAAAATGGTCAAGTACAGTGATAATGGCACCAGCCTGTCCAGTGTCAACTTCCCTGAAGTCGCGCTTCCCGCCCACCCTGGTGAGCATCGACTGCTTAATGTGCACCGCAATATCCCCGGCATACTGTCCCAAATAAACAGCGTATTTTCAGATAACGGCATCAACATCAGCGGTCAGTATTTGCAAACGAATGGAAAGCTGGGTTACGTAGTGATGGACATCCATGCGGATCATAGCGAAAAAGCACTACAGGCCCTGCGCCGTATTGAAGGGACAATTCGTACCCGAGTGCTATTTTAGTGCACGAAGAGCGGTATCGAGCCCACAGCGCTAATGTGGGCTCCGGTTTAACGGGGTGATTGGATTTTACTGCTCAGTCAAAGTACGTCAAGCAGCGCCTGTTCCAGTTCCGTAAATCGAAACACAAAGCCCTGTTCCAGTGCTCGTTTTGGCCACACCTTTTGACCGGTTAGCAGCAGCATCGACATCTCCCCAAGGGCCAGTTTAAGGATCGGTGCAGGCGCTGGAATCAGTGCTGGGCGGTACAGGCAGCGTGCTAATGTCTGGGTAAATACTTTATTCGTTACCGGGTCTGGGGCAGCACCATTATAAGCACCCTTGCAGTCCTTATTGTTGAGTAACCACAAAATTAACTGCACCAGATCTTCAAGGTGTACCCAGGACATCCATTGCTGGCCATTACCAATTGGGCCGCCGAGCCCTAGCTTAAAGGGCAGCAGCATCCGTTTTAGAAATCCACCGTTATGGCCTATCACCAGGCCGGTTCGAAGCAGACATACGCGCACCCCTTCCTGTTGTGCCTGCAGTGCCAGGGTTTCCCATCGCTGACAAAGTTTCTGCCCAAAATCGCTATTCGGCTCGGTTTCTTCATCGACCTCTTTGTCACCCTGGTCTCCGTAATAACCCACCGCTGAACCGCTTATCAGGCATCCGGGCTTGTGCTCGGCCTGTTTGACAAAATCAATCAGTGCCTGGGTGGTTTTCAGTCGACTGTCCAGTAGCTGTTGCTTGCGTGTTGCAGTCCAGCGTTTATCCGCTATCCCTTCTCCCGCGAGATTGATGATAGCGTCAAACCGGTGCTCCGGAGTGAGCTGGTCAAGTGACTGGATGATATTGGTGTTACAGAGGGTTTGCAGTGTGGGTTCATCAGGTCTGCGCGTCAGTAGAGTAAGCTGGTGGCCTTCCGTTATGAGGTGTTTGACCAGAACAATACCAATGAAACCTGTTCCGCCAGTTACAAGAATTTGCATGAAAACCTCCAATTCATCGCCCGGATTGTGCTGCTTCGATCTATAATAAAACCTAAACGTCATAGAATCAGTGAGGATAATTATGCGCCGATCATTACTATTTGTCTTTTTAGTCTTAAGTAGTCTGGCTGTTCATGCCGAGATGTATCGCTGGGTCGACGATAACGGAAAGGTGCATTTTAGTGACAAAAAACCACCGGAGTACAAGGCTGAGGACATATCCGACACCGTTAAAAATCAGAATACGGATTACGGTAATCGGTCTGCGCAGAAGCAGTTGCAGCAAATCAATAGAAATAAGGCTGCACAAAAAACAGAGCAGAATCAGCGGGAGCAACTTTCGTCCAGTGCTGTAAGCGCAACAAGCCGGGATTGTGAAGAAGCTCAGCGACGCCTGAAAATCATGCGAGGCAGGGTGATTTTTTACGATGATGATAACAAGGAGGTTAAAGTGACTGAAAAGGAAAGGGAGCAGCGGGTGGTTGATTTGGAGCGACAGATTAAGAAAAATTGTGGGTAAGCGATAGTATTGGCCTTGATAATACAAACTGTTAGAAACAAGAAGTTGAATACAAGATACTGGATGCCTGAAAAATGCGAGTAATCGAAATAGCCAAGCATGGCGGGCCTGAAGTGTTAATCGAGGGAACCAGGCCGCTACCTGAGCTCGAAAGAACCCAGGTTTTGATCAGGGTTCAGGCAGCGGGAGTCAATCGGCCTGATGTCGTTCAGAGAATGGGGCATTATCCTCCTCCAGTAGGAGCGAGTGAGATACCAGGTTTGGAAGTGGCGGGCGAAGTGGTTGCGCTGGGTCCGGATACGAATCGCTACGCAATTGGTGACCGAGTCTGCGCCCTGGTGACCGGTGGTGGATATGCAGATTTTGTAAATGCCAACGAACAACTGGTACTTCCGATACCGGAGGGGCTTAATTACCTGGAGGCTGCCGCCTTGCCGGAAACCTTTTTTACGGTTTGGCATAATCTGTTTCAGCGTGCAGGGTTAAAGTCCGGTGAAAACTGCCTGGTACATGGAGGAAGCAGTGGTATAGGCTCTGCGGCCATTCAAATTGCAAGCCGGATGGGTGCGTCGGTGTATGCGACCGCCGGTAGTGCCGAAAAATGCAGTTTCTGTGAAGATCTGGGTGCGGTGCTGGCAATCAATTACCGTGAACAGGATTTTGTTGAGATTTTAAAAGCACAAACCGAGGGAATGAATGTTATTTTGGATATGGTGGGAGGTGAGTATATCCAGCGTAACATGAAAGTGGCAGCCGTAGAGGGCAGGATTGTATCGATTGCGTTCCTGTCCGGAGCGAAGGCAGAAGTCAATTTTAACCCCATGTTATTGAAGCGCCTGACACTATTGGGTTCGACTCTGCGGTCACAATCAGTTGCGAGTAAAGCCAGTATTGCACGTGATCTGGAAAGTCATATCTGGCCGCTGCTTGGAAGTGGCAAAATCAAGCCGGTCATAGACTCGGTGTACCCGTTTTCGGAGGCAGCAAGAGCACATGAGCGTATGGAGTTGAGCGAACATATGGGTAAGATTATGTTATCTGATTAAAAATCAGCTTAACTTATTGCCCCTGATCGCGGGCAAAATATAGGAATGCACGACAAATAGCAGGAAAGTGATTGCCCAAAGTAGTGCAGAGCACCACAGCAAATGCTCCACGTAGGGGCCAGCATGATGGGCAATAAGCCTGCTGCTGAGCGCGCCCAACAACGTAGAGTGAATAGTTAATAACAGGCCGCGACCAGGTACCGGTCGTTTGCTGCGAATCCCTGTCACTCTGATCAGCATGGTTAAGGTGATGGTTCCGATTCCGCCCAGTGTGATTATATGCAGTGCGTCCTGGGCGCTTAAAAGGAAACCTAATCGTGCGCAGGCCAGCAAGCCAAATCCAACTGCCAACC
>CBDUGR010000166.1:0-5591 GCA_965366515.1 uncultured Gammaproteobacteria bacterium
TACCGGTATGCAGGCCGATCAATTCAGCGAAGCCGACTGTCAGTTTGCGCAACAACATTTTCGAATTCTTTCCGGCCTTTATGGAATCCTAAAGCCTCTGGATCTGATCCAGCCATATAGACTGGAAATGGGTATCCCTTTAAAAAACAGCCAAGGAAAAAATCTCTACGAGTTTTGGGGTGACAAAATCCCCAATGCGCTGAATCTCGATAATGATTCAAGTGGCGACGGGGTCATTATTAACCTCGCTTCAAATGAGTATTTTAAAGCCGTAAAGCCAAAGCAGTTAAATAGTGAAATTATCACCCCGGTATTTAAAGATGCTAAAAACGGGAAATATAAAGTTATTAGCTTTTTTGCAAAAAAAGCCAGGGGCTTAATGGCTAATTACATCATCCAAAACAGAATAAAGCAGGCAAAACAGTTACAAGCCTTCAATTCGGCGGGCTACTGTTTCAATGACGCCTTATCAGGCACCAGCGAATGGGTATTTACGCGGGAAGAAAACTAGTCTGGAATCTGTGGCAAGCATTAGCTTCAGCCGCTTGCCACAGAATGAAAGTTTTAAACAAAAACTCAGTTTGATAGCGCAAATTGTAATTTAGTACGCGCCACTGCCGTATCAGGGGTAGCACCAGCAAAATCAGCTTTATATTGCCACTGCTTAACAGCTTTCAACGCAGATCGTTCAAACAGGTTTTTAGGGCTAGCCTCGATGACCACGGCGTTAACGACCTCGCCATCTGGAGTTACGTTAAACTCGATCACAACATACCCTTCACGGCCAGTTCTTAAAGCTCGACTGGGGTAATCAGGATTCACTCTTTTCTCAAGGGTGTAGTATTTAAAATTATCAGCCATCTGATCTGAAGATTGTGCGATACCACTAAAACCAAGCAAGCACACTAACAGGCTAGTCACACACAGGGATAAAGAATATTTTTTCATGTTTAACCTCTCATATTTCTCTTGAAGTGATCGCCTCTCCATGGTTCTATTTGTTTAATTTTTATCCGCAACTATCAGTAGCTGTTTGATGCAACCCCTAAGTTAAAGCTTAGTAAAGATTAATAAATGTTCAAATTAAGACCGTATTTTTTTAGCAAAAAACTTCGATAAAGTGAATTGTGATGCTGACCATAAATTGGTGATGGCCTAAAGATGCATTGCCTTGCTGGTAGCGCAAACAATCAACGCATACATTTCTATTTATTATTTTTATCAATTAGTTACCAGGCTTATCTATCGCTGAGCATAGAAAAGCCTAGTATAACTATTTCTCCCTAATAAAAAATTGACTTCACTATAAATAATCAAGAATATATTTTCACCTATCAGATGAACAACATACTGTAACCCAATGATTAATCTAGGGTAAATTAAATAAATTCTTGAACTTGTAATAAAAAAGGCGGACACCTATGCCCGCCTTTTTTAGTTTTATAATGTCACCCACTTACTGATGGCATTCCGTCTTACCAAGACCAGAAATTAATTAGATAGGGAAAAGCTCATACGGGTTCGCGCCAACCCCATATCCGGCTCATCATCTTCAAACTGGGCCTCATACTGCCACTTTCTAATAGCGTTGAGAGCCGCTTTTTCGAACAGATGCTTGGGACTGGATTCAATAATCGTAGGATTTACTACCTTTCCTTCCGGATTAACATTATATTCAATCACAACATACCCTTCTCTACCTGTACGCAGAGCGCGGCTTGGAAATTCAGGATTCACCCGTTTCACCAGCTTGTAAAATTCAAAATTACGAGACATACGCTCCTGTTTTTGCTCCGGAGTTTCTTCAACCAAGGGTTCACCAGCTTCATCTGTTTCACCCTCCTGATTCTGCAGTTTTTGCTGTTCTAGCTTCGCCAGCTCCTCTAATCTTTTGCGCTCTTCTTCAGCCGCAATCAGTTCCTTTTCCTTGACCTTGATATTTGCTCTTGCGGTAACAGCACAGGCTTCAATTTTCTTGTTTAAACTTTCAATTTTTTGGGTAATGGGAAGATTTGCCACCTCTTCCTGCTGAAGCAGACCTTGATCGGGCAGAGAATCTCTGTGATTCGTAAACGCTTCCAATCCCTGTTTCATCTTTTCCAATTCGAGACTTTTCACCTCTTTCCCGGTCAATGCCTGGCACATGCTCAGGGATTCTCCCAAATACTCAAGGCTGTCCTCTAGTGCACCTTTGAGCTCATCCAACTTTGCTTCTGCGATTTCAATTTCAGATATAACGCGATCACAACGACGAATCTCAGCTTTAACTGAAAATACATCAACTATCGCCTTACTGAGGTCTTCGGCGCCGGCTTTTAACTCGAGATAGTTGGTAAATTCACTTCTTGCTTCCTCTATTTCATTATTACGCAGATGTTCTGCAGATTTGTCACAGGCGGCGACACCTTCCTGGAAAACAGGTAACGCCTCTGTCCTTCGTATATCAACCCCCACGGTGTCACAATAACCGATAATTCGAGTAACTTCTGGATTGGCGCTTTCCAGGATACTTGCGTCAATAGCCGCCGCTTGATCCCTCAGGTCGAGAAACGTATTGTAAGTTTCCTTGGCCTGATCAAAATCCTGCCGTCTTAATATATGAGCTGACTTACACTCAGCATACCCCTTTTTAAGTAGATCCAACGCCTTATCATTGACTGCTATAGCCTGACTTGAAAGCATCAGCAAACTTCCGGCACAAATGGCCACAGAGCGCTTAATCATTCTAATTTGCCTCATTCCAATATTTTTACCGCTCGGGTTTAAAGTGATTATTGTTGTTATTTTTTATTTTATGTTGATTACAGACTAGTCAAGATTACAAATTCTTCAAATTCATTCTTTAACTAATTGATTTAAATACCAAGAAATAAACCGATAACTAAGTGGAAACAAATGCAGTATCAACAACGGGGGGCATTGGACAATCCAGAGAAATAGAGATCGCCCGGAGAAGTTCCATTTCTATTGGTTTAACTTTTCCATCATAGGTCACACATTGGCACAGTGCTTTTAGCAACTTAGGTTTAACCAGGGGCCGCAAACGGTTCAATATTGCCAATGCTCGTGATAAATCCCGCAAGCTATAGTCACTTTGATGGCCACTTTGAGAAACAAACTGTATTCGCCGTAGTCCTAGCATCTCCTTTGCCCGATTAAAACTCTCCATAGCTTTATCCGGACTGTCTGCACCGGCAGCCGCGACCGCAGACAGCAGCAGTTCAGTTGCTTTGCCCACAGACTTTAATGACTTGATTTGCCGTCTACCAAAAACCAGACCATTATCAGGCTCAATATACTGAATAATAATTCGATATACCGCCCATTCAAATAACTCTACCGCCTGATCCGCTTTAATCAAATGGATCAGGTTAGATTTAAATATCCGATATTGCTTATCGCTCAGCTGTGCTAATGCTGGTAAACACAGCTCCAATATCGGCAAACGAAACCTGGGCATTCGAATCTCTGGACTATTTAATCGACACATTTCCGCAAATACCCTGGCATCCGCTGTACTCTCAAGCTGCTGCCACTGTTTTAGCTCAATCGCCGGTCGCCTATCAAGCAGCAGACAATAGATCAAAGCTCGCGCACTAAAAGGATCGTGCGCTGCGTCCATGACCGCCGCAGGTATACTTGTTAACAGATTAGTGGCGTAAGACAGTTGATCCGCAGCCAGCTCCCCTACAGAAGCCAAAAGCACATCTTCAACTTTGGGCTGTTCCGGAATATTTGACGTCGACACCTGACCAGCGACAACCGGACTCACGCCAGGTTGCCCAGCATCGCGCATTAAAATTGTCTTTGGCGGTTGTGGAGCAACATGCGGATACTGCCCATTCCAGTTCGGATCAATTCGTCTAATGCGCTCAGTCAATGGTGGATGAGTCGCCATCAAGCTACCTAAAAAATGGCTGATCGCCTGAGCAAAAAATAGATGGCTCATTTCAGCGGCTTTTGGATGCTCCAGGTGAGAGCCTTTAACGAACCCGCCAATTTTTTTCAGTGCGCCACCAATACCCGCCGGGTTACGCGTATATCTTACTGCTGACGCGTCAGCCAGGTATTCTCGTTGCCTGCTGACAGCAGCTTTAATGAGATTACCAAAAAAAGTGCCCGCATAACCGATAATCGCCAACCCCCCTCCCAAAAGTAGCAGAGGAAGTGCGAGATCATTTTTGCCTGAGCGACGGCGATAACCAACACGCGAGACTATCCGTAACAAATAGTATCCGATAATACCAATCACCAGAATACCGTGTAACACCCCCATTAAACGAATATTGAGACGCATATCACCGTGAAGAATATGGCTGAATTCATGTGCAATTACACCTTGCAATTCATCCCTGTCAAGCAGGTTAATACAACCGCGTGATACGCCGATCACTGCATCTCCGGTCTGATACCCAGCTGCAAAGGCATTAATTCCCTGCTCTTCAAACAGGTAAACCGGCGGCACCGGTATTCCGGCCGCAATAGCCATCTCCTCCACCACATTGCGCACACGACGCTCATCCGGATCATCGGTATTCGGATTGATTTTTTTTCCACCCAGCGCCTCTGCAACGGCGCGACCACCGCGGGAAAGTTGTATCAACTTAAATAGACTGGCTAACGCAATGATGGACAGTACGCCCAAGCTGACACTGAGCAAACTATCGAGCGGAACCACTTCCGTGTTAACCAGCGATTCCGACAGATCACCATTGCTTGCGTAAAGGGCGAAGACCAGCACCAGTATATTGGTCAATGCGATGAGACTGGCTACCGCAAGAGCAAAAAGTAACACTAACAGACCGGTTCGCCTTCGCGCCTGATCCTGGTGCTGAAAGAAATTCATCCGTGGTTAACAGGTATGGCTAAAACGTCACTTCAGGAACCTTCTGAATATCTTCGCTATCATCAAACTCAAGCAAAGTAGCATCCTTTTTATGACCAAAGCTGGGTGCCAGTATCACGGGCGGAAAACTCTGGCGGTAGGTGTTATATTCGGTGACTGCATCGTTAAACGCCTGTCGTGAAAAGGCCACACGATTTTCTGTACTTGTGAGCTCTTCTGAAAGTTGCATCATGTTTTCGTTGGCTTTTAGCTCTGGATACGCTTCCATCACCACGTTCAGACGACCCAGTGCTCCCGCCAGAGCTCCCTCAGCCCCGGCCAGCTGCCCCATTGCAGCCGCACTCGAAGGATCGGCCGCCGCAGCCTTCAACCCGGCCATTGCCTGATTCCTGGCTGATATTACCGCTTCCAGGGTTTCTCGCTCATGTTTAATATAAGCCTTAGCCGTCTCCACCAGGTTCGGTATCAAATCATAGCGACGCTTTAGCTGCACTTCAATTTGCGAAAAGCCATTCTGATAACGATTTCTAAGGGCAACCAGCCGGTTATAAATACCGACAATGTAAAACAGCAGTACTGCGACAACGACCAAAACAATGATTAATTTAACGTCCATAAGATGTCCCTTCAAGTGTTAAACCCATGAGACTTAGCCCCAGCGGCAAGATGATTATTACAAAGTTTGGCTTAATTAGCGGCTCTGTCCAATTTCTTTTATCGATATACACACTATAATCTGACCCAT
>CBDUGR010000167.1:0-5570 GCA_965366515.1 uncultured Gammaproteobacteria bacterium
AAGGCCTGCGACAGGTTCAGAGACGCAGGTACGGCGTAGAGGTCCCTGCGAAAATTCTTCAGTTTTTTATCACCATCTCCTGCCACCTGTGCATATAACAGGTCTGCCCGCAGAACAAAGCCGTTAATATGCTCAGAACTGTCACCGTAGATGGGAATACGCGAAAACCGCACGTTATCATGCTGTTCAATAAAATCTTGAACAGACAGCTCTTCCGGCAGTGAGACCACCACCGTACGGGGCGTCATGGCATCCTTGACGCGCATGTCACGCAATGCCAGCAGATTGATCAATATTCTTGATTCCTGCTGTTCCAACTCGCCCTCCTCTACGCTGCGTTCAGCCATTGCGGCAAATTCATCGCGGCTGAATCCGATCAATCTGGGACCGCTGGTCATGCCGCGGGTCAAGCGTTCCGAAAGTTTAATAAACGGATATAGAACCCAGATCAGTACTCTCAGGCTATGCGCGGTAGCAGGCGCGAGGGTTCTCCAGTGATGCGCTCCAAGTGTTTTCGGTATGATCTCGGAGAAGACCAGTATCAGCAGGGTCAGTATGGCGGATGCAATACCAACGTAAGCATTACCAAACAGTGTCGCAGCCTGGGCACCGGCACCGACAGCCCCCACGGTATGAGCGATGGTGTTCAGGGTCAGTATCGCGGCCAACGGCGCATTGATATTCTCAGTGAGTTTGCGTAACAATCTACCCGAGGACTTACCCTGTTGCTCCAGCAAGGCAATGTGTGCTGTGGTTACACTGAGAATAACCGCTTCTGCCAGAGAGCAAAGAAAGGAGAAACCCAGGGCAACTAAAACATAGATGATCAATAGCAACATATTAGTAGATTACTTAACTTCTGAGAGAAAGTCATTCAATGAACCATTAACTAAAGGACTGTAACTCCTCCAATTCCGGAATTCGCAGGACTACTAATCGAGCTGACTCCAGCCACAAATAACTAGGACACGCGCCCAGCCACACAGCGAACGGTACCTGAGTATTTCTCTTTAACCTTATCTTTGATCTTTTTGCAGGCGAGTTCCGCTTCCGCTGCGGTGAGCCCCCAAATCACCATGCGGCCATTGCGCTCATAGCGATTGCCTCTTTCGAGGCTAAGATAGGTGGTATAGGTCGAGTGGCCTTGAAACAATCGCGAATAGCGTTTTTCAATATCCGAATGGCATTCAATCTGTTTTAAATCACAGCTTTCACATTTTTCAAACAAGTTATCCAGGTAACGTTTGGAACGATCGTCACAATCTTCCTGCGAAACCATTTCCCCGACAAAAACGTACTCGAATTTTCGGCTTAGCTCTTGTACTTCCAGGACTACACGCGATTGGACATAAACAGGATTCTGAATTTCAGCAGGATTCGCATTATTACTGATGTTTTGCCAGTAAACCCCTAGCCCAACAAGCAAAACCACAAATAAGAATTTTTTCACTATTCACTCCTTTGATTAACGTTAATTTATTCCATTAAGGCTCCCTGGCAATATTTCTGCTAGAGAGCTTTCACCTAAGGATAACTCCCGGTTATAGCCGAATAATCTGCAGCTTTAAGCGCAATCGAAGGGTTGAAAATTACCCCCAGTCCAGCAAGCGCTGTTCACCTTCTAATGTTTGAATATCGGTTATATCCTGTGACATTTCAACCACACCACGATAATTTTTGTCGTCATCCCGTACCGCGAAATAGCGAATTACCACAAAACGACCTTTTATATGGATACGAAAATCAGCCACATCACGCGTACCCTTCCTGAATTCTTCAACAATTCGCAAAACGGTATCAACCGATTTAGGAGGGTGACAATGGTGCACTTCCCGACCAATGATACCGGCACTACGGGGAAACAGTCGCTCTTCACCCCGGTTATAAAACAACACCTTACCGTTTTCATCGACATAGGTGATATCCAGCGGCAAGACCTTAAAAATCAAATTCACCTGTTCTGGTGTCATATAGCCTTCGTCAAAATGAAACATTCCAGTAGTGTCGAAGGGTAGTTTCTTTTTCCGCTTCACCTTTGATGGGTGAACATATTGTTCGTGCGATGCGGGCTGCTCATTCTCTTGTTGATGCGCCTCTAGTTCAGCATCGTCCTCGCCTACAGGAGGGAATGGCGGCGGCTCTTTGTCCAGCATCCAACCAATTTCCCGGTCTCCTTCCTGCATATCAAGCCAGTCTTCGTCATCCAGCAAATCCATAGCTCCGGGTATTAGTCGCTGCTCCTCAACTTGCATCATCCTTTCCAATTGGCTGAAGAGAAAAGGCATTCTTTGTTCGACGAGTGCTGCGTCACCCTGCTCTATCGCCTGACGAAGTTCCTTTAGTAGACTGCGATTTTCGTCATGAAACGCCCACATATTCTTGCTGGGCGAATCCCAGCCATGCTTTTCCAGGCAGGGGAAAAGTTGATTTTCCTTTCGCTGGTAATGTAACTCTACTGTGCATATGTCGGCAAAAATATTTGAAAAATCATTCATTTGCTGTGCAGGCTTAAACCGCTGTGCGCTTTTCATCCAAGAGCGCAAAAGCATGTTTTCTTCCAGATAAACGCGGGCCGGATGCCCCATAGGAAATTGTCTGAGATTGGCCGCGGCTATCTTCTCCTGCACCACCTCATTATAAAAATCGATGACAGAGTTGTTGTCACGAAAACTGATACCTTGGGTATCAAGCTGTTCAAAAACAACAGCCAATTCATCATGGCTGACACTCTCACACTCCTGTTCAAACTGATTAATCAGTTCAATAGGCGTATCGCCCATACACAAGTATTCTATTATCTCTTTAAGTAAGCCACCATGTGACTCTACAAGGAATTCACTCAAAACCATCTCCACCAAAACTTCAAATAACCAACTAATTTAGTCGGTTATTCTAGTGTGTCATCAGGTGTTATGTTTTGACGCAAATCACAAAATGCTCTTTCCGAGATTTAATGAGGACACATTGAATGGCACTGCATTGGGCACACAACCCCTCTCCCTAGTTTTTTATTACGCTCGTTAGGAGTGCTCCCCAAAGAAGAAAGAATTTGAATTAGCTTAAACAGTGCCATTCAGGACGTATCCAATTGCTGGTAGCTTCCTGCCCTCCATTTACTTTTTTCAGCACTTACAACTTCGGGGCAAATTTCGAGGACAGCACACTTAGTGCCCAGGCGATGGCTTGCCCTTTTCTAGATGCATCGCCAATAACCTAGTGATCATGCCCCTCCATCTGCCCTTGCATCATCTCATCAGCCTGCAGATTTGGCTCAACTGGCAAGGTCTCAGAATTCCCTAGCACGTACTCTTCAGGAATATCCGCCAACTCGACTATCCGCCCACCATAAATTTCGATAAATTGATTAGCCATTGAGGGATCTCTGAAAGGAAAGGCTTCCATGGCACCCATGCCACCGCGCAATCGGCTATCGATCACATAGACCGCCCAATCGGCAGCGACCCAGGAGTTCTGGAAATTTTCCGGGTGACCCAAATTGAATGTGGGTGTGGAGTCAATTGCCGTAACGTACAACGCGGCTACGGTTTTCGATTCCTCAGGTAGTCTCGTATACGCAACGCCGTCTCGAACCGTAGTAAACCACAGCGGCTCGCTGTTACCCGTCAAATGGACTTGGCTTTTGGGGCCTTCGTGCTCGCTGATAAACATGTTACAAAAATAACCAATGGCCTCCCCTGTAGGCATTTTTGGCTTGGGGACTTCTTCCTTATTCGAGGGCTGACAAGCTGTTAAAATGAGCGTCAGACAGATAAGAATAATTTTGGCGGCGGGGGTTTTCAACTTATAACTCCTTGCGACTAAAAAGGTAGATAGCGATAGCCAGTAACACGACCACCCATATGCTCATGATGCCCAGCAAACTATTTGGGCCAGGTGTGCTGGCGATATTTGCCACCCCAGACACCATGCTGGCTGCGTCCGAACCGGCCAGATTATATAACCTGTAAACATCGGCAGGGTTAGCCAAAACCAATCCGTTGAATAACTCTGGCTGGATGCTTTGCTCTTTATCAGCCAACAAAACACCCAATAGTATCAGGTCGTAGAGCACCAGCATAAACAGCCAGACACCCACTGCAGCTCCAATTGCACTTGCCCTGGATTTGCTTAACAGACTGATTAAACAACCTATGCTGATAAAAACCGCTCCCAGAAGCAGAGAACTGCCCATCATTTGTACATAGTTTATCCATTCTGAGGTTTGCGAATCGTTTTGAGCCATGAGGTATAGTCCGGCGCTGCCGTATCCAACAACAATAGCGAGCAGCATTACCAGAAGGTGTCCAATAAACTTGCCCAATATGATCTGCCAGCGTGATATTGGGTAGCTTAACAACAGCAGTAAAGTGCCCTGCTCCTCCTCACCGACAATAGCATCAAAGGATATCGTCAGGGCTACAAGCGGGATTAAATACAGGCTCAAGCTGGAAAGGCTCACGGTTGTAATGCTCATGAGACTGGCGCTTGAGTCACCTATGGGTGTTGAACCGAGTAAGGTGAGTGAAAAAGCCAAACTGGCCAGTAACAGGATCGTGGCAATTGCCCAGCGATTACGTATGGCACGCTGGAATTCAGCTGTGGTGATGGTGATAACGGCGTTCACGGTTGATCCGCCTGTTCCACAAAATGGCTATAGAGATCATCCAGCCTTGGGGGGATAATCTGCAGGTCTTTGATAACTTCCTGATTGGCCATTATCTGCTGCATCAACGTAACCTTTTCCCGATTTTGACAAAGCAAAGTGATGGTCTTTGAAGGATTTCCTCCATTGAGGGCCGACTGCTGAAGCGCCGCAAACCTATGCTCTTCTCCTGCCAGGACTTCTACCCGTATTTGGGTGGGCAGCTGTGCTGCGTCCCTCAACTGATCCAAAGTTCCTTGAATAATCACCGAGCCCTTTCGCATAATGAGAATTTTATCAATCTCTCCTTCTATCTCAGAGAGCGCGTGGGAGGAAATTAGTATAGCGGTCCCCTTTGTTTTGCACTCTCGGAGAATCCCATAGAAATGTCTTCTCAAGAAAGGGTCCAGCCCGGTGGTGGGTTCATCCAGCAATAATATTTTTGGATCTCCGAGCAGTGCCTGAGCCAGGCCCAAACGCTGACGCATCCCTTTGGAGTAGGTTTTGACACGGTCCTTTGCGGCACTGCTGAGTCCTACCAGTTCCAGCAACTCTGGACACTGGTTAAGTGATACTTTTTTTAACTTTGCGTAGTACTGAAGCACCTGCTTACCACTCATTTCAGCAGGAAAGGAAACAGTCTCCGGCAAAAAACCAATATCAGCGTGAGGATCTCTTCCTGGATCCGTGGAGATCTCTAATGCTCCCTCACTGGGACGAACCAGACCCAAAATCAGCTTCATCAGCGTAGTTTTTCCAGCACCATTGTGACCGATGATGGCTACACTTTGCTCGGGGGACACGGAAAAACTGACCTGATCCACCACTGTGTGTTGTCCGTAATTTTTACTGACCTGAGTTAATTTAATCATTGAGTTGTTATGGATACGGGTACTCGGCTATAGGCTGTTAGAACTATAAGGTATTG
>CBDUGR010000168.1:0-5547 GCA_965366515.1 uncultured Gammaproteobacteria bacterium
CCAGTGCCGTTAATCTCTTCAATCACATGATTTATATCGGATTTTTTAAACCTGACAACATGCAGAATTGGCCCAAAAACCTCACCCGGCAACTGACCAATGGAAGCTAATTCAAATAGGTGTGGTGCGACAAAGGTGCCTGACGCAGACTCCTTTGGCAGCTGGCAGGCATGAAGCAAGCTGGCTTCGTTTTTCATATTCTCAACATGCCGCAGCAAGCCCTCGCGGGCCTTGTCATTGATGACGGGACCCACATCTGTCTCCAGCTGCCAGGGATTGCCGATACGCAATTCATCCATGGCACCTTTAAGCATAGTGATGACGGAATCCGCTATCTCTTCCTGCACATACATCACCCTTAACGCGGAACAACGCTGACCAGCACTTAAAAACGCAGAACGAATGACATCATCAACCACCTGTTCCGGTAACGCTGACGAGTCGACAATCATCACATTCTGGCCGCCAGTTTCGGCGACTAAAACCGGTATATCCTGGCTACGGCTAATGCCCTGCCGTTGCACCAGCGTCCTCTGGATAGTCTGCGCCACCTCCGTTGACCCGGTAAACGCAACGCCTTTGACTCGGCTGTCCGCATTAAGAATAGCACCCAAAACACTGCCCCGACCTGGCATAAAATGCAGCACATCACTGGGCACTCCGGCCAGATGTAAAATACCAATAGCTTGAGCCGCAATCAGCGGAGTCGGATCGGCTGGTTTGGCAATGACACAATTACCAGCCGCAAGCGCAGCAGCTATTTGCCCAGTGAAGATGGCCAAAGGAAAATTCCAGGGGCTGACACAGAAAAACACCCCACGCCCCTCCAGCCGGCTTTCACAGACATTCCCGGTTGGATCGAGGACCTTGTAAGCCCCTTCAAAACGGTTGCGAGCCTGAAGCGCGTAATAGCGTAAAAAATCAGCCGCCTCGCGTACTTCTGAAATACCATCATCGAGGGTTCGCCCAGCCTCATAGCATAACAAACCAATCAGCTCCGGCATTTGCTCTAGCATTATCTCTGCGGCCCGCTCCAACAAGATTGCCCGGGCCTCTCCCCCCAGTGCACTCCAGCTGGGCTGAGCTGCATCAGCTAAATTCAACGCGCGACTGACATCTTCAGCGCTAGCGTTACGACAAAAGCCGATGATTCGGCGGGTATCTGCCGGACAGACCACTGCCAGTCCATCCTCAACATCGACTTCACCACCCACTATTGGTCCGGTGCGCCATTGCCGATCAGCTATGGATAGAACCTTCTCTTGAAGCGCCCGTGCAACATCAGGGTTAGCTAAATCCAAGCCGCGGGTATAGGGCCGCGCTTCTCCGGCTGCTCGATAAATATTTTCGGGTAACGGGATAACGCTGTGGCGGCGTGAATCGGCCTTTTTTACCTCATACTGAACGTCGGTAATCACCTGCTCTACCGGTACGTTTTGATTCATAAACCGGTTAACAAAAGAGCTATTGGCGCCATTCTCCAGCAACCGGCGCACCAGGTAGGGCAGTAAATCCCTATGTGCACCCACTGGTGCATAAACACGCACGGGTACCGCACAATTATCTTTTGCCAGCTGACGGTGCAACAAATCACCCATTCCATGCAGGCGCTGGAATTCAAATTGCTTATTGCCATTTTTCGCAAGCGCCAATACCAGCGCAGCCGTGTGAGCGTTATGCGTAGCGAATTGCGGATAAATTACCTCCTGGGCACCCAGTAGTTTTTCCGCACATACCTGATAGCTTAAATCTGTATTGGCCTTGCGGGTATAAACGGGGTAATCGGCATAACCCTGCTCCTGAGCATATTTGATTTCTGAATCCCAGTAAGCACCTTTTACCAAACGCACCATTAACCGGGTGCCAGTGTCGTGCGCCAACGCAATTAACCAGTCAGCCACCCACGTAGATCTTTTGCCATAGGCCTGCAATACGAACCCTAACCCGTCCCAGTGACTCAACTCAGGATCGCTGGCTAGTGCTTGAAAAATATCAAGAGATAGCTCCAGTCGATCTGCTTCTTCTGCATCGATAGTAAAACCGAGCCCATATTTTTTCGCCTCCATGGCCAGCTGGCGCACAAGCGGCAACAACTCATCTATTACTCGCGCTTTCTGTTTGAACTCGTAACGCGGGTGCAGCGCTGACAATTTAACCGAAATACTGTTAGCACTTATAACGTTATCGCACTTTTCACGAGCACCGATCTCCTGAATAGCCTTTAGGTAGGCGTCAAAATAGCGTGCGGCATCCGCTTTTGTTCGAGCACCTTCGCCTAACATATCAAAGGAGAAACCTGTGCCGGATCTATTCTCACTTTGCCCTCGCTTTATCGCCTCGTTAATGTCGCGCCCTAGCACATACTGCTGCCCCATAATTTTCATAGCCTGACGCACCGCTGTTCGCACCATGGGCTCGCCCACACGGTTTATCAGTTTTTTTAGCCATCCCCCGGTGTCTTCTGTGATATTCGAATCCAGGCGCACAATTCTGCCGGTTAACATCAGCCCCCAGGTAGAGGCATTAACAAATAGAGAGCTAGACTGACCCAAATGATCACCCCAGTCTCCAGACAAAACCTTTTCAGCGATCAACTCATCGGCCGTATCTGCATCCGGCACTCTCAAGAGTGATTCTGCCAGGCACATTAGCGCCACCCCTTCCTTGCTCGATAAACTAAATTCCTGCATGAATACATCCAGCGTGCCTGCATTATCTGCATCCTCACGACAACCTGTCACCAAAGCCCGGCCTTTATTCACAATCTGCTCTCGCTGTATTTCAGTCAGACACGAGTGGGACAATAAATATTCTACACAGGTCGCTTCATCAGCATGCGTATGTTGGCGGATGGTTGCTCTAAGCGTATCCAGTGATGCAGGCGTGGCTACCATTTTTTTCACCCCTCAAATCTTATAACGTATGATTCTGTATTATGAGCAATATGACCTATAATTATTCGTTATAATCAGCATTTAAACATTATTTAATAATGCTTTAATTCGTTTTTCAGGTTTATATTATGCAAAAGAAAGATAAGCCCCTCGACCGCACAGACTACCGAATACTTGACCGGCTGCAAAAAAATAGCAAGATCACAAACGTTGAGTTAGCAGAGCAGATCAATCTTAGTCCACCGCCCTGCCTGGAACGGGTAAAACGACTAGAGCGCGACGGATATATCAAGAAGTACGTTGCAATACTCAACCCCTATAAACTCAATGCAGGGCTCTTGGCCTACATACAAGTTTCTTTACGCAGCACCGCCAGCAAAGATTTGGAAGATTTTAATCGCGCAATGACACTGCTCGATCAAGTTCAAGAGTGTCATATGGTATCCGGCGGCTTTGATTACTTAATCAAAGTCAGGACGTCTGACATGCAGTCTTATCGAGAATTTCTGGGAAATGATTTAGCCAATATCGCCAATGTCAGAGAAACCCACACTTATGTGGTGATGCAAGAGGTTAAATATGAGCACAATATTTCACTAAAGTATGCTCAACTAGGTCAAGAATAAACTGTAGCGCGTTTAGGCAAGGACGATTATCTTCATTCTGTTTACTTTATAAATAACGCCCGGATTTCGTCAATATCAACCTGGCCAAGTTGATCTCATCTTATTAAGTACCTTATATATTCGCTGTCATTGGTGTACTCACCGCCGTTAACTCTCGTTTTTTATCCAGGATTCTTGGTTGTTAGTTACGGTAATGGTTTTTCTTGCAGTACTTATTAGTACCCCTCGATGACGTTATGTTTGTATTCATACTATTGATGCGGCATGACAAACGCTCAACTTCTGCCGATGGGGCGTCAGAAATCCCAACCTAAGCCGAAAATATAGGAAGAGTCCTCTTTTTCTGCATTGTCAGCCGGGGTCTGATCCCAATCAAACAGTACTTTCGCTTCGATAAACAGGTGTGAATTTATGCGTGTGCGAATACCTGTCGTGGTATTGATTAATTGATCCTGTGCATCCTCTAAACTGGGAATCCATTTGCCATGATGAAAGAAGGTTGTCGCAGTGGAAAACTTATGGCTGTAGCGCCAGCCAAAGCGCGCAGCAATATAATCATTATCCTCAGATTGATCAGAAAAACTCTCGTTGACCCAACTTAAACCGGCCTCAACGTCGAACTTGGTAACATCGTTATTAATCCAGCGATAACCTCCACCAGAACCAAGAGTGAGTCGCAAATCCAAGTTCGCTGTTGACTCTTTTTCGGCATTAATTTCACCGTAAACGTAGTATTTAGGTGTTAAAAAATAATCATAATGAGCACCCAGCTCGTAACGCCGCTTACTGGTAGTTTCTGCACCCGTATCAGGATCTGTCTCCCGATTTTCGATGAACTCCAGGTCCAGAATAATACGATCCGTTTTAGTCTCTCTAATAGCATCCACCAGTATTTGCATATCCTGAGACTCACTATTACCGCGATCGATAACCAGGCCCCCGGAAATTCTACCCGCCCATTCCACCGGTGGCGGAGCGGGAGGGTTTATCTTCAAAAGCTGTGATAAAGCCACAGTTTTTGCTTCGACAATACTGGACTGATTCAATTGGATTGCGCCATCTTCCGCAAGCTGAACTGTTTGTTTAAGGACAGTACCATCCTGAAAGTGCAATTCTGCAGCCTCATCTATAGCGAAGCTATCGACCTTATCAATAGCGATGCTAACTTCTCCCAGCATGGCTGAATTCAGTTTAATCATTCCATTTTGCATCGAAATTATGGTGCCCTGAAGTTGATCACCATTATGAAATTTGATCAAATCCGCCCAGCCAGGTGAAACAAAAAATACAGCGCAGCAGAGTATTAATCTGTGTGTTTTGAACATTAAAACTTCCTATTAGATACAGTCAGGCCAGGTATATTAAACAATGGGTTAACAAATGAGAACGGGCGAATCTACTGAATAACTCGATTTTTTCAATATGCCGGTGAGTGGTTGCGCCGTTTAATTTGTATTTACTGCTGCTCTGGTCGAATTGCACAACTAACAGATAATACACTTAACGGCCTAGCCCGTGATAAGCCCCGACTTCCCACAGGTTAAACCGTAGGAACCCATATGACAATGCAGTCTAAATTAGGGGTTTTGGGTGTTGATGCTGCAAAAGATTGGCTGGGTATCAGAAATACCGCCATTCTTCCATGCCGGACATGAAGTACTTCAATAACATCATTATTGATAGTATACAGCACACGATAATGACCAAGAATAAGATGGCGTATCCCTCTCTGTATATCAACATCCTCTGGCGCTATTGGGCAACGCTCTGCCAGAGAATCTAACTTTTCAATCGCCTCGATGATACCCAAATACCATTGCACTGCATTCTGAGGGGATTCCTCCGCTATCTGTAAATAACGCTTTTCTAGATCGGCCTCAGCCGTTGGCTTGATATTGATACGGTATTTCTTCAACGTTGAATTCCGTGCCTGGCTTCAAACTCCTTGGTGAACTTGTCTAGTGGCCGACCAGACTCAGTCAGTGCTTGCCGAATATTGAGAATACTATCAGCATAATCTGCCAGTT
>CBDUGR010000169.1:0-5543 GCA_965366515.1 uncultured Gammaproteobacteria bacterium
CAACCCGAAAAGGCATCCGCACGTCAAAACTGAGCTGGCCAAAGCCTACGCAGATTACATTCGTAGCCCACAGGGACAGCAGCTCATTGGCGATTTCCAAAGGTCGGGCGAGCAGCTTTTCTATCCTGACGTTACCCCTTAATTGGTCCCTGACAAATGGTATATTTTTCACAGGCACTCAGCGCAGCCTTCGACCTGATCCTTAGTTTTAATACACATATTTATATGATCGTGTGGACATCCCTGCGGATATCACTAGTTGCTGTCGTCGCCGCTTCGCTACTGAGTATACCGTTAGGCTTATTTATACATGGCCACACATTTCCGGGAAAGAAAATACTGCTGCAAACACTAAATACGTTAATGGCTTTACCAACAGTTGTGGTTGGTCTGCTGTTGTACGGCATGTTGACGCGCGAAGGTCCTCTAGGTGACCTGGGATTGCTCTATACCTCCTCTGCCATCATCATAGGCGAATGCATATTGATCATACCAATTATCCTAAATCTGACCATAAGCGCAGCTGCCGGCGCTGACAAACGTATACAGCCAACATCCAAAGCACTGGGTGCCAGCGTTTTCCAGCAAAACTTGCTCCTTATCAATGAGATTCATTTTGCGCTCATTGCCGCCGTTGTCGCCGGGTTTGGCCGAGCTATTGGGGAAGTTGGAGTTGCAATGATGCTGGGTGGAAATATTGATGGCTATACGCGAACCATGACGACAGCAATCGCACTAGAGACCAGCAAGGGAGAATTTGAACTCGCCCTCGCGCAAGGAATTTTACTTCTAGCCGTTGCGTTTCTAATTAACGCATCCCTACAACACTTCCAGAGTATGAACCGATGACCGCCGCCTACCAACTTAGGAATATCACACAAAGCTACAATGGCAACATCGTACTTGCGCTGGACGATTTTATTATCGAATCAGAACGAGTAACAGCCCTTGTTGGTCCAAATGGAAGTGGCAAAAGCACTTTGATGGATATGCTGGCGTTGATCAAAGCGCCTCAACGGGGCCAACTCGAGTTTTTTAGCCGAGAGGCCGCTAACAAGAGTTTTGCCGAGATACAACAGCAGATCGGTTATGTTCAGCAAAAGCCCTTTCTATTTAACATCAGCGTTGAGCAAAACATAGGTCTTGGTCTTAAGCTAAGAGGCATTCCAAAAAAGCAAAGATATGCAAAAATTGATAGGGTTATTGAAGAGTTTTCTTTAGCACACCTTAGAGGGAGACGCGGCAACGACCTATCGGGTGGCGAAATCCAAAGAGTGGCAATTGCCCGCACCTTGATTCTTGATCCTCGCGTGCTTATCCTAGATGAACCCTTTTCCCATATCGACAAGCATTTTCGTTTAGAGCTGGAGAACATACTGCGTGCGATTCGGGAACGCGGCGAGCAGACTGTCATTTTTAGCACTCACGATCAGTCACAAGCCGAATCACTTGCAGATCATATTCTCAATCTACAGCACGAAGATTCACATCCAGCGGAAATTTTGAATATTTTATACGGAGCATTTACCGATAACACCCAGGTGTTTAACACCGGGAAAATGCAATTCCATATCAATAACAATAGCAAGAAGGGCAGCTGTCTTGTCATTGACGCCGCCCACATCAGCCTAACCCGCCCGGAAATTCCCATCACAAGCAAGAACCAGTTTACAGGCCGCATCAAGAACCTCTCGGAGGAATCAGGACAGATTCGTGTTTCGGTGGATGCCGGAGAGCTGCTTCATGCGATAGTTAGCCCAACCGAATGGCAGGCATTATCACTCACAATCGGAAACGACATTCGTGTTAGCTGCGAGCTAACCGCGGAGAACATTATCGATAGCTAACATACTCATAACGCCACTAACCTGGAGTCTGGTTAGAACACCTGAAACACTCGAATGTCTCTATTGTTGTGCACATCTCCAACAATCTCCATCTGATCCTTTTCCAGATTATAGCGCAAACATCCCACTTTGCCATTACGCCGGGTGAAGGTAATCAAGCACACGCTGTCACGCATCTGCTCCAGATCAATCATGGTTTTAAAATTTCTGTTCACCGAAGTACCCAGCCCCCATCGAGACACGTGAATGCCTCTCTCCCAACCGGCATGCTCGCCCTTTTTTGGCGGCGCGGCAGAGATGAAATGTGCCCAGCTATTTACATTGTAACTGTCTGATCCGATATCAGCATCTTCACCACCATGCGCCGTGAACAACACGGTATCCAGGCCAACCTTCGGTGCCGTATTTTCACTATTACGCGAGTTGACCTGACTCTCGGTAGCTACAATCGTTGTTCGTGCATCTCCATCAGCCGTATCAACTGTCTGAATTGCTGCACCAAATAATTTATGGACACCAGATCTGACAGACGACCAGGCATTGATCTGCGCGGCCACTGTTGCATTATTGTTATCAACTTCCAAATCGGTAATGGTATTGGTCGCAAAACCATAATTGAAAAATCTACCAGTCTCCGGCACATAATAGGAAGCGTCTGATGGGTCCTCGATGTAGTTGAATACATAGTGCACACAATCAGTATTCCAACCTCGATATTCCCCGGGGATGACCCATTCTGATGGAATGACCGAATAGATATCTTTGGTAGGGGGCGTGCAACCAATTGTCGCTGAAAATACCATCGAAGGGAGAAAGAGTACCACTAATATAAAACCAGTAATTTTTGTACAGTTCATTATCAAGTCCTTTTTGATTGAAAGCCAATCTGGAAAATTTAACAACAACAGGCTATATGAGTTTGGCTGAATCCTCGCTGAACGATTTGTTTTAAAATAGGCTCCTTCAAACGCACATCTATTTGCTAAAAATACTTTTTGAGATCTTTGCATGAACCAACGATTTAAAAGATGGGGAATGATGAGTACCAAGAGGTCAGTCGGTAATTGGCGAAGCCGAAGTCTTGGAGTGTAATATCACCCTTCTCCAAACAGGACTATTTAGACTGATTTTGTTACGGACAAACACCCTACATAAAAAGGTAGTGCATTTTTAAAGATGGGCTATTCAATGAACGACTGGTGAAATTGACGAATATCAGATTGCGCTACTCGGAAATTTCTATGCAAAACTAACTATTAGTTCGATATGCACGGTCAAATTGCTAATTAAATCTGGTTTTCAGTGTGTCCGACGGATAGCACCCGTATCGTTCAAAATAGAGTTTTGCGCAGCGCCCAGGGTTATTAACGCTATATTCCCACATAATCCGGCTGACATTGGTTTTTTCATCCGCATTTTGCAGGGCCAGGTGAATATGGTGCAATCGTCTGGATTGAATAAACTCATTAGGCGTTTGCCCCAAATATTTTTTAAAGCCGTTTTGTAGTGTTCGCTCTGCCACATTGGTAATTGCGCAAAGTTGACTCATTGAAATAAGCCCGTTGATATTCTGATCAACATACTCGCAAGCTCTTCTCACATGTCTGGGTGCCGCAGTATATCGGTGATTTTCAAGGTATTCGGTGTAATTGTTTTTTTGTGAGTTAACCAGGGTGCAGGCCACCATTTCAATGTGGCTTTTCAGAAGATAGCTGTTTTGCTGCATTGATGAATCAGTATCGTCATAAAAACTACACAGAAAGTTCATTGTTTCATTCCAGGCTCTTTTGTTTACCTCATCCTGAACTGAATTTAGCGCAAAGCTCACCGGCTCCCTGATTGATTGTTGCAACAAAGTTTGTAGCGTATTTTCTATCAATGAACGATCTATCTTTAGCGCCAGATGAGCACAACCGGGCTGAAATGTAATTGTGGTAGGCAACGAGGCATCGATAACTGCAATATCACTAGCCCCTGTGGTGATTTTGCGGGCTCCATTTTTTGTCGAGCTGTTGCCTGATAAGGTCGTTTGAATAATGAGGTGTTGATCGGTCGTAACGGGTTCAATCGAAACCTCTTCACCAAAGGTTAAATAGGCAATGGAAATAGGCCCCAATGAAATACCGTTAAACTGGGCTCCAATAGATTCTCCCCCTCCGCCGGAGAGACAGCGGTTTTGCCAAAACAGCGTATTTCCGACATTCACCGCCTCTCGGATATCTCCGTTTTTTAGCAAATTATGTTTAGCAAGCGGCTGGTTTAACATGACGCCAATTATAGCACTGTTAATAGAACGCTTTCATACGAAGAAACAACCTCTTATTTAACGAAAACGACGAAAATCGTCCACTCATAACCCCTTCAATCATTATTGCTGCGGAATCTGGATAGCATTTTCGGGATTGGTATTACTCATCATTACTCGAATCCGTAATATTTTCACTATCAATAGGAGACGAGTTATTCCCCTGTGCTGAATTTATTAGTAGTGAACTGGAGATAGACAAAATGAGCAATTACGAAAATATCATTCTGGAAATAGAGGGTGAATTAGCCACGATCACGCTAAATCGACCGGAGAAAAAGAACTGTATGAGCCCTGCTCTGCATTCCGAAATGTGCGTAGCCCTGAAAGAGGTGGAAGCCGCCAAGGTTAAAGTGATGGTCTTGACGGGAGCCGGCAATGCCTTCATTGGTGGTATGGATCTCGAAAAGTGCTTTTTTGATAACTGGGATAACCCGGAAGATTTTGTCGACGGTGTGAAACCTTCATTTGAATGGATGAGCCATCTCAAAAAATTTCCCGCAGTAACGATCGCCAAGGTCAACGGCTGGTGTTTCGGTGGCGGCATGGAAGTTGTCGGGCTGTGTGATATTGCCATTGTCGCTGAAGAATCGATTTGGGGGCTGTCGGAAGTCAACTTTGGCATCTTTCCCGGTGGCGGCACGACCTGGACGGTTGTCAACAATATGCCTTCGCGCAAGCAGGCTCTCTATTACTCGCTCACCGCTGATACTTTCACTGGTAAAGAGGCGGTTGAGCTTGGTTGGGCATCAAAGGCAGTTCCGCTTGCTGAGTTAGACTCTCACACAGATAAGGTCGTCGCCGGCCTTAAGAGTAAAGGCCGTATCGTCCTTCAGAAGACCAAAGAGGTCTATGAAAGAATCATTAACCTCAACATGGAGTTCCCGGAAGCAGTTGATTATGAAATTGCCAAGCTCTATGAATTATCACGCCTGACAAATGATGACTGGATTCGCACAGCACTCAAATCTTTCAACAAGCGCGAGTACAAACCCGGCCTGCAGGATTACAAATTAACACGGGATGATATTTAGACGGCGCTAATTATCTGGCAGTAACGGGGAATAGATGGCTAACCGTCATCTACTCCTTCGTTGGTAATAGTAATGGCTTTATACGGGTATTCAATGATGTCTGATCAAGAACTGACCCTGCGGGATTTAATTCGTCGTGCGGCGGCAAAACATCCGGATAACGAGGCGGTAGTGGATAGCATTGCGCGCTATACCTACGCTGAATTGTTCGATCGGATAGAGGGTATGGCGAAGCTTTTGCATACCTTAGGGGTGCGCAAAGGTGATCGGGTTGCACTCTTAATGCCGCCTTCGGTCAGTCACGTGATTGCATTATTCGGCACGATAGAACTAGGGGCAATTCCGAGCGCGCTGCAT
>CBDUGR010000170.1:0-5535 GCA_965366515.1 uncultured Gammaproteobacteria bacterium
TTATCCCGTCTAGGTCACTCATTGAAACAGCACAAACCCGACATTGTCATTCTGGAACTGGGCGCAAATGATGGGCTTCGAGGGCTACCGCTGCAACAAATGAAAAGCAATCTGGCCAGCATGATACGTCTATCCCAACTGTCAGGCGCCGAAGTCATTCTTGCCGGGATGGAACTGCCACCTAACTATGGCCCAGCCTATAACCAAAAGTTCCGTCGAATATATAGCGAACTGGACGAGGAGCACAAGATCAGACTCGTGCCCTTTATTTTGGCCAGAGTTGCCGGGAAAGATCAGTTTATACAAGCAGATGGGCTGCATCCAAATGAAAGCGCGCAACCCCTGATTATGGAAAATGTTTGGCCCCACCTGGAGAAATTACTTTTGTAAACGCCGCTCTAATAAATTTATGTCGTTAGACTGCAGCGGTTTCAGCCTCGGGCTTATCAAAACGCCGCTTCCAGGATTTGCGCACCAGATGTGGTATCAGTAAATAGAGAGGCATCCTGAGGTAGTGCGACCGGATATACAGCAACCACCGCGCAAAACCCGTCCCCGGCAAATCACAACTGGGATGATCCGGGCGTAACGCTCTTAAAAACAGCCCGTCCATAACTTTTTTCATAACAAAGTTAGGAGCACCCACAGCCGCATCTTGCATCACCGATTCCGGTATCTCTGCCGCTAAAATCTCCTGTGCATAATGCAGTCCATAATAGAGAGGCCTGATTAAATCCAGTTCTATCGCTCGCGGAACCAGGCGATCCCAGAATCCAGGCTCATTTTCTGAAAAGTAACGCAGCAGCTCTTTGATATCAACCAGATCTCTGAGGCCGTGATCAAACTCACCTTCGTGGAACAGGTGCGTGGCACTGTGGATCACCATATCTTCGGGGCAAAGGGTGTAGACATTGTCTATCTGTGTTTTACGAAGCCGCTCAAACAACAGGCTCGTGTTTGGGTGATATTTAGCCGTTAGCGGCAGAATGGCATGATGAATATCCAGTGTTGTACCGTTTTTTAAATTCCTCATCGGCGGTAATTCATGCATCCATTTTCTGTAATAGAACTTGTCATAATTCGTTAAATTTACAGTAAACCAGCCTTTCCAGTTTAACGCGTCTGCTACGCGATCTAACTCGGCATGCGGTATCAAACAATCAATATCATTAAAAGATCTGCCAACGGAATGGCCCATCCCAGAGATCATATAAGCCGCACCTTTCAACAATACAAGCGGCTGATCCTGCCTTAAAAATATTTTAGCCAGCCCTTTGACTTGCCAATCTACTTCCACTTTCTGGCGCTCCCAAAAGGTGAGTGCCGCTTGAAAATGTGCTTTTACTCTGTCAGAAAAATCTGCTTTTGGTATTTGGCAAATAAGACGATTGCCAACACTCCCCATCAATAAAGAGGACCTACACTGCCTTATTAGCAGCTCCCAGTCAGGGTCATTAAACTGATCCTGAATCTCTGCATTGCGAAGCAGTGATAACAGCAAACTGGTTTGCTCAGGCAAGGCCATCAATCATTCCTACGCCGATATCCAGGTCACCATTATATGAAAGTTCGTAACAGCTTGACTCCCGCATTAAGCGCTTCATCGCATTAAAACCGTCGACACCAAGAATTCCATAATTAAAGGATAGCTCAGCCATCCGCATAAAAGTCGTCCCATCAGGAACTTTGCGCACCTCATTGTTAGCTTCTCTATCGTACCGGGGAATCACAATAAACCGAGGAGATACCGATTGCTGGGCCTTCTGGATACTATACTCTGGAACTTTAAGGTGAGCGACAGTCCCTTTTTGTGTATCTTTCACCACATCACCTATTTGGGCATTGGAATCAAATCGCCGAATAATATCGATCGAATCATTTTTAAGACTCACCGGCCTGGGCATTGGCACTAAACTATTGGTCTTCCAGTCATAGAGCGTCAACTCATCGGATAGTAACCGCCAACCCCTTAACATCAGTGCTGCGGTCAATGTACTTTTACCCGCTCCGGGAAATCCAGGCATAATAATTGCGACACCATTTTTTTCTAAAACCCCGGCGTGAATAATCAAAAATTGGTGACAATTCTGCGCTACACACCAGTTCAACCCCCATTCAAAAAAAGGGAATGCCTGATCTAAAGGTAGTGGTTTGAAGGGTGCCAGTTGATCCGCATAGAAATTCACCTGCTTTCTAAAATAACGATGAATACCTTTGGATTGTCTTAAACACACAAAAAAATCCGCGAATGCAGATCTTTCTTGCTGAGGATAATCAGTATAAAAAAACTCTATACCGGCCAGAACACTAGGGATGTCGGACTGTACTCGAACTCTAACGGGGCCTATTTCTACAACGAACTCGCCGGCGTGAAGAAGTTGTTTAAAATTATTAAGTTTACTTATCTTCCTTATTCCCTTTCTTCTATAAGGAAAATTTCCTTAAGCGATTCCAGAGTATCGGTTAAGCTCTGTGGCGATTCTGACGCGGATGTGTCGCTTATCGGCCACTGCAAATCTCCTTCAGGCAATCTTTTATGCTCAAGTAAAAGCAACAGTACGCTAGCCGCATTATTATCTAAAAGATGCGTATTGCCTGTACCAGGATGATAAACGAGATAGCCATCTTCCATCTCACACAAATCAAATTCGACTGGCACCAACTGCCAATTTCCTACACTCAACTTAATTTGCCCAACTCATATCAAGCTGGATTAATGATAGGTACGATTAAAGAAGTCCTTTATCTCATCGGCATACAGTTTAGCACCACCGCTGGTTTGATAATAACCCATAGCACGATAGTCCTGATAGATCTGTACCACCAACCCCGGACTAATATAAAACGCAAAGTTCTTTGGATTACCATTGGCAAACAATTTGGCATTTAGCAAGCCTGCTATAACGTGAAACTCCACCGAACCGCTGCTTTCCAGCACTTCCCGTAGAGAGGTTGAACTATTGCCACCAGGAGGTGCTAAGCCAAACTGACTGTAAAATGTTGTAGGGACTCCACTTCCTGGCAATGTAATTCCATTGTCTGCATAGATTGGATTTGTCGCTGGCCACGGATAGCACCCTGCAGCGATCCAATCATACAAACTACCATCCTGATTCCCTGTTTTAGAAGCATTCTGGCGCCAGCCACCTGGAGAAAAACCACCACATCTGAAATCCAGATCATGGTTACCGGACATATTACCCGACATAAAGCCCGACGGAGAACAGATATAGCCTAGCCTGCCGTCCCCAAGGACGGAGCTGCTCGCCAAAGTAGCCAGCACGGCGGTCCCGCCAAAAACCAGTTTCCTTCGCGCTTGAACAGGTGCTTTGTCAGCTTCCCCTTTACTCGGGATCAAAGGTCCCTGCGCTTCACTTGATTGATCTTTATTATCCACTTTGCCAACCATAATAGTCCTCATACCCAGTGACTTTGAACCAGCCGACTTGTAGCAGCTAATTCTAGCTCAGAATTAAACATGAGCATAGATTTTGTCATTTATTCGCCAACAGCCACTTAGAAGCAACTTCTCACAAACTCTCTGCTATAGCTTGCTGCAATATTTATTCCAACAATTACGCTCTGATAAAAATCAATGACTTACACTCCGCATTGCGTAACCAAATCATGAAACCCTGAAAAACTGTAAAATAACCTGACAGGCCCAACAATCCCTTTAATTTATCTCGTTTAATAACGCTTTAATGTGTTTCGCTGGAACGGCATAGGTAATACCACTGGGATTTGCCAAGGCCGCTTCCTTTGTGCCCTTTACAAACACTTTATTTATAACCCCAATTACCTCACCGGACTCAGGATCATAGAGTGGACTGCCGCTGTTACCAGGATAGGCAGTGGCATCCAGCTGAAACACCCGATAAGGCTCTTTTAAGCGCCGTATCAGTTTGGGATTAAGCTGCCCCGAGTGAAACGCAGGAATCGCAATCGGCGTAATACTCGACACAATCCCCTGGTGGGTTACAGGATATAATCCCAGTACAGCGCCAATGGGGAAACCAGTAAAAGCGTAGAGCTGCCCTTCTTTAACCGACACGGAAGAACCGATACGCAACGCCGGCAGCACCGGCCCCTCCAGTATTCGCAACAGAGCCAGATCATGCTCATCATCGCGTTTTACAATCTCAACTTTAAGTACCTCTGGCGATCTCCCAGTACCCACAAAAACCACCCGCCGCTCCTTCTTAAGCTCTTTCAACTCCTCTGCCACCACATGAGCATTGGTAATCACATAGCGCCCATCGGCCACGACAAACCCGGTACCTGTTAATTTTGAACGCGGCTGCCTGGTTGGCAGGTAGGTGCCTACGCCGACAATGGAGGGTTTGATTTTTGCAATGGTTTCAGGAAGTGATGAAGCAAAACCCGGTCTGGTGCAGAGCGTGATCAGGCATACCAAGAGGAAACTAAAGATAGCGTGGAGTCTGGGGTTATAGCACATGTACGTTAGAATTATACGATCCTCACAATATTTGCTTTGTTTATTATTAACAGCATTTTCCGACCGCATCCTGTTATCCTTCCTTATCGAGCCCAAAAGTGCAGGCTACTACGGCTCTTTTTGACTTATTTTCCGCCACTCTTTTAACTGTTTTATTTGATTCGTTTGTAAGAAACAAATAATTAAAATCAAAGAACAGTGGGCCATCATAAAATACACAAACAAATCAACTGGTTGCACATATGAAAATCGATTAGAGCTGAGTAAAAATTGCATTGCAGAAAATACGCTACCATATTTCACTATCATGCTTTCCAAACCCATATTGAGTAACCAAAAGCCGAGCGGACATGAAATTAAAATTATTAGTAAATTCAGGTAAAATTGGTAACCTTTAAATTGAAAAAGAAAGCGCAGAGCTAACCCACAATATATAAGCAACGTCAAATATACAACCAATAGCAAAACCTTTAACGAACGACCTTCATTAACCAGGAGTTCTGTTAAATTGTCAGTATTAGCAAATCGAATAACTACAAAATACGCCACTATCAGTACAAAAAAACCAATAAAAATCAATCTCCCGTGATATACCTTAACACCATAGCTTTGCGACATTAAAATCGCTCCAGCGTACCAAATACTTAGTGAAACCAATAGAAATAGAGCGAGAAACCTAATCGCCAATTCTAACTCTCGAAGCAATGGCATCCAAGTTGGAGACCCCAGAATATCAAAAATGCTCTCCATTGGAAGCATCAATCTCACTGCCACCCAAACAACAATTGAATGTATAAAAACGCAAAGTACCGGTCGCATGGGCAGATTTACAGAAAATACCCCGTTTACTGTATTTCTGTTTATATTTAATTGCTTACTCATAACTACGAGAGGAACCCCAAATACAATGTATCCTGTAAATACAAGCCCAGCGACCCTGAATACCTTGTAATCACCTGCAATTAACTCTTTTACGTTATATGGAACCGAATCTAATTCAACCAGCATATAAAGCAATAGCGTTATAAAAACTAAAGGCGTTAAATGTAAAAGAAAGCTGGTTCTGCCAGACAATT
>CBDUGR010000171.1:0-5508 GCA_965366515.1 uncultured Gammaproteobacteria bacterium
GCATTGACTGGTACCCGACAACGAAACTCCTTGGAATATCTTCGAATGAGGAATCAGAATTCTGGGAGTTGGAAATTCTTCTTGTTGACAATTCAACAGGATAAACAGTGGCCAAACTGGCCGAGGACGCAAGAAACAGACCGATTGGCCCTCACACCAGTTGGAACGCAACCCTTCCGACTGCTATTGAGGAGGGTATCTATCATTTTCTTTTGCGAACACCATCTGGCGGTGGCTGGGGGAAGAGCGAGACATTCAGGGTGTATAAGCCGAAAATTGCCGAGATAGCAGGTCTGGGAAAAGCAAATTCTCTTAAAAACCTGAACGGTGCAGTTGCCGGGGCTACAGTCAATCCAGCTGTAGTTGATAAAATCAATCAGGACAGTGCTGAGAAAATTCCGGTTAAAATGACAATAAAAGCAATTGAGGCTGTCCCGCATTTTCTGCCTTATGCAGCTGGACAACCGCATAAAGTTCAGAGTATTGACGTAACGTATGAGATCAACAGTGATCAGGATTTTATGATTGTACAAGGCCCGGAAGAGATAAAAGATCACTCAATAGAACATGTGGTTGTGTATCCGACTTTCTACCTCGATGTAGGTTGGTATTTCCAATCGGTTGATCCTCCAGATTATCTAGAAACCAAAAGGGCTTCTTTTACTCATTATATTCCTCAAAAATCGGTGTACCGTAAAGGAAAATCACAGTTTAAGGTTACCTATTATATGGAAAATCTATATGATATTGGCGATGTCATTCATCCGCAATTCAAGGGCGATTTTATTCCACCATGCCCTGTAGAGCTGACTTATGAAGCATCCGGCGCGGGACAGGTTACCAATGAATGGAATTTTATGATCGGAACAGGTTTCGCATTGCGACCCAACACCTTGGTGCATGGCGGCGGAGTATCCGATATGAAAATAGTGTGGCTTGAATCAGAACCGCGGTTTCGTATATTTCCCCACTAATGGAGTATCTGAAAAATTTTCTGATTACCACCAATCCTCAGCTAACTTTAATCGATACAGTGGAATTGGCGTTAAGTTAATAGCAGCGGGCTAATGAAGCAATCATTTCACCCATGCAAAAACGACGATTGAAACGATAACAATATTCAGCAAGATAGCGTGGCAAATGTCTCTGACTCAGTGAATGGTACGTACCGTGAAGAGAACGTTTGACGTATCCAAGCATACTATTCACCCAGGTCAGGGCTTTGATTTCCATACTTTTATGCCCACCACCGGTGACAATAGATTCATGAAGGAAGCCGGATCGAGTTACACCCCGAACGCAATAGTAACCATCTGAGACAACAATGCTCTGATGGTGAAGATGCTTCAATGACCATTGACTATCTTCTGCGGTTGTAAAGGTCTTGACCCTGCTCAATCGCATGTAAATTGGTTGATCTTTGATAGTGGTCGAAACAGCGGCAAGAAATAGTGTTTTGCCGGAAGTTTTTCAGCCTCGTTTGCCACCATGCTTTCTGCCGCCCCAGTAGGTATCAACAAGCTGAACGCCCCCCCGGCAGAGGGCGTGAGTCATCAGCGTGCTTCATCACTTGCTGGAGTTTGTGCTTGACTCGTTGGGCAGCATTGGCGGTGATACCAAGTCTTCTGCAAAGTTCAGTGACGAGATACCGTCTTTTGACTGGGGTATGAAATAGATAGCCAGAAACCATGTTGTTAACGGCAGCTTGGTTGAGGCAAAGATAGTATCCGAAATCAGCGAGCACTGATGTCAATATCCTTGATCAAGATGATCGTCCCATCCTTTTTGACGATAATATTCGGCCTTTTATGCTTGAATTCATGGCAAAAAGAGTCAATGTTCAGCTATCTTGATTCAAAAAACGAAATGACAACGCATTTATGCTTATCGACGAACCGGGACTTCAATCTATCTTCTTGGCTATGCCAGGATATGGTGAACAACAGGCAAAACATGATATGGACCTATTTTCCGCAATGCTGAACGATTCTAGGGGTATACATCTTTGCGGAACCCCTGACTGGAACTTCCTTCTTAATCTAGACATGGATATCCTCTGCATGGATGTTTATACAAATGGAGAAGTATTTTCCTCTTATGCTCAATCAATAAAGAGGTTTCTCGACCGTGGAGGTGTACTCGTTTGGGGTATTGTACCGACAGGCTATGAGATTTTTGCCAAAGAAAGTCTCGGTTTTCCCAGTATGAAACTTGAAGGGATATGGCAGCACCTGGGGGAAAGTAAATTGGATCTTGATCAAATAATCTCACTCAGCATGTTGTCACCAGCTCCTTGTTGTCTGGTGAATCCGGACAAGGGAAAGACGGTAGAAACTGCTTTTAAATGGTTAACCACCTATCAGAAATGCTCAGAGAAAAATTCAAACGTATCTGAAGAGAGGGCACAAAAAAACATGGTAAAAGGTGTTTATATTGCTCATCTCATACGCTAGGTACGTGGAGGAAAAAACAGCTGCAGGGTTACCGAACTTAACCATGGTTGACGAAAAACCTGTCTGCCAAAATCGTTCAATAACCCTGTAACCGCAAAACAATATCGAATAACGGTTATGGCGTTTCTAACTGCATTTTAGAAGGGCCACTGCTCATACTGTTTTGCTTTTGAAGTCCACCTGTAGCGTTTACCGGGGTCACTGGTTTTCTCTGTATTACCGTTTCTTTAGTGGAGACTTCTTTTGTCTTTATTGTCTGTTTACTGATCGGTTTGATAGCCGGTTTGGCTTTTATCTGCACTGTGGGGGTGCCGATTATGACCGTTCGCCAACCACTCCATTTAGCCTTGGGTGCATTTTCCCGGAAACGAAATCGATAATATCCAGGTTCAGATGTTTTTAGTGTTGCCCGAGAGATGGTCGTGTTGCTCTTCACGCCCGACAGACGTATAAGATTCTTTTTCTGCCGTGAGAACTGTTGTTTCCCAAACTCCTTCTTTTCTATATCCCATAGTATTTTCCCCTGATTCCCCGATCTAAAAGAGATGGGGACTGGCTGATTTTCTCCGAACTTCTGATCTTCAGGCGGGGAGATAATGGCTAACGGTATCATCTTGAGAGATGGGACAGGTTTTATTGTGGTAGTGTTGGTTAGCCCTGGATTGCTGTTTGTTATCTCGAAACCTTTGGATTGTTTAGGTTTACCGACATAAAAGTCACGGGTATCCTCCAGAGGCTGATTTGTATCGGGATTGACCATGACACCTCCAGTATTGGGGTCTTTGATATAGGCGAATACTCGCCATCGACCTTTTTTCGGAAATGCAGAGTATGGAATCACTGTTTTATATTGAGTGACCTGAGGTATGACGCTTAATTCTTCTGGTGGTGCCGGCCAGGCGTTTTCTGCGTTGTCTGCGATTTCTTCATAATGGCTCCAGACAAGCTCTACCGTTGGGTTTTGCCCTGTGTTGTTAGAGCTTACAAGAACCTCAAAGTTTAGATTTGAGTTAACGCTTTGCTGCGAATGGGGTGATATTATTTGAAGCAATTTGGGAGATGCTTCCCAATCAGCCTCGAGTGGGAGGACGTCGGCAACTACTTGTAACTTATTGTTGTAGGGGTTTTTTTCTTTGTCATGATAGGTCGAGTCTATTTCTGCTTTTATGATATGTTTACCAGGATCCCAGGTATCTCCACTTACAACAGGCAGAAGCTGTATGGTTTGAGTCTCCCCTGCTGCCAGCTTCTTAACCGCCAGGTCGTTTCCATTTGATTTAATGACCGACGGACATGTTGAGTCAGGCCCTATTACATTATCACCCATTATATAGCATCTGAGATCAAGCTTAGTTGCCCTGGAAAAATCTTCACCATCATTGGTGACAGTGACTGATATTCCGCTTGTAGAATCACCTTCCTTTTTATTCATTACTCCATTGATCGAAACTATTTTTAGATCCGGGAGCTTCACGGCGTATGATACTTTGTTGGATTGGAGCCCCTCGATATTCAGCATGACATCCCCTTTAGTAGGGATATTATTAAAAGGGATACCCATATAGATTTCATTTACAACGTTGGTGTTTTGAGGGAACTCTTGTATTGAAGAATCCAGTCCAGCCTCACCGGGACTGCTGAAAACACAGCGTGCTGTCTTACTTTGATTTGAGTAATAGAATAGAAATTTGCCTGATAATACCATTATCTTATTTTCGTAGTCAGGCCATGCATCAAGTTCCGCGACTCCCAGGGTATTTTCGGGCAATATTCGTATAGTCCGGGCCTCACTCCAGGTTGAAGAGTTCGTCTCCTTTGCTTTAACGCGCAGGCTCCCTATAAGATTATTGTCAAGTACAATTTCAATTGAAGTTTGTGTGTCCCAGTTGTTCTTAATTATCGGATTGATATTAATTGAGGTATAAACCGGGGCAATAGGGCCAAGGGTGTGAAGATTCGCATGGTAAAAGGCAAAATCCAGATCTGCTCCTGAAGAATGGGTGATAGTAAAGTATACCGATCCTTTTGGGCTCATCATAGTTGCGTTTTCTGCAGGTTCAGTAAAGACGGGTGCTGCAGCGAATGCATTATTTACTGGGATAAACAATAAACAGCAGAGATAAATCAGGACAACAGGTCTGATGAGCATTATCGGAGAAAGAAATTTAGCAGAAAGTATATTCGAAAACACATGGTCAAAAATAGTATTCTGCCTACTACTGATGTTCGATAACCGGTCAGTATTCATATGATACCCCTTTAATGTTGTTTATCATTTCACAACACAAGACCTGGTGTTGGTCTTGACTCAGAATCTCCTCTAATCGCATGATGTGGCAAATATCATTTAGTATTTAGTTACTGCTTGCGCCTAAAAGGTTCAAAAAAAGGTGATAAGACATCGCTTGGTAAGCCAAGCCCTTACTTTTCCGCAATTTTATCCAAACAGCCATCACTTACCAAAATGCTATCGTTTTACAGCCGCCATTTCAACCAATAGTGAGTATTTCACGTGACTATCAATATTTTCAGGGATAAAACTGCTCCTTATTCTCTATTTTTGCCATTTTTAAACAAACGTATCCATTGCCGGATTTTTAATTTTTTAAAATTCTACAGCCGCTTCCTCGTATTCCGGCCAGCCACCATCATAGGGTACAATCTTAGGTTCGGTATATACCGGTGGTGCCGTCGGTGGCCTCGCTGGTTCTACTTCTCCTCGCACACACCCAAGTGAGTCAGTATCTTCCTTATCACCATCCTCTTGTCGATATAGCTGATGATCTTCATCTCTCCAACGCATTTGGGACAGGAAAGCGGGTCAACTTCCCACACTTTCTTGATACATTCACGCTATATCAGTTGCGCTATTCGCTTTGGCTTATAGCTCCTAATATCAATAATATTAATGTATTCGATCGTCTCATTCTCATATCCCTCAGGGTCAGATCTTGAAAAATTGGTTGCTATCTATAGCACACCACAATTTGTTATTTTCCAAGACCTGATAATCATCTAAAAGGCACCTCGCGGGAACTGGTTTTCAGTTCCCGGT
>CBDUGR010000172.1:0-5450 GCA_965366515.1 uncultured Gammaproteobacteria bacterium
TGGGTGATACCGTTTGTATTCGCGGTGGTATGCCGGTTTCGACGCTGATTAACGGTAAGCCCGAGGATGTGCGGGATCGCTGTAAGGAAATGATAGATGTGGTTGGCGATGGTGGTGGCTACATAATGGATGCGGCTGTTGGGATTCCTGATGAAGCCAAACCGGAGAATGTACAGGCAATGTTTGAAGTAACACGAGAATACGGAGTCTATCGGTAAACGGTTAAACGACTGTCCGATGACTCAGGCTAGACTTAGAGCCATCGTAAAAAATATAACAATTACAAGGGGGAGTAATGCCAGATAATCAGTACTTAGCATCTGTCGCGTCAAATCCGGTGTTTCAAAAGATGGTCAAGCGGCGTCATCGCATGGTTTGGAGCCTTAGCCTGGCGGTGCTGGCAATTAATGTTCTATACATTTTGGGCATGAGTTTTGTGCCAGACCAATTCTCCAGACCTCTGTATTCTGAGGCTTATATCACCTATGGCATTGTTTATTATCTACTGATTATTCTGGTTGGCATTGCAGCGTCGGCTTATTACAGTTGGTGGAGTAAGTACTACTATGATCCGATGAGGAATGAACTGTTAGCCTCCCTTGAAACAGAATATAAGGGTGGATTAAATGATTAGCCGGAACATCAGTCGGGAATGTCAAAAGATTGGTTTGCTGATTACTTTAGCTGGGTTTAGTGGCTGGCTATATGCATCTGGCGCAATCGAGGGGACCGTTGAAAAACAACCGCTTAACATTACGGCTATTTTCATGTTCGTGGTATTTGCCTTGTCCACATTGGGCATTACCTGGTGGGCGGCACAGCGTTCACAATCGCGGGCTGATTTCTATGCCGCGGGTGGTGCGATTCCAGCCTGGCAAAATGGCATTGCTATTTCAGGGGACTTTTTGTCAGCGGCGACATTCCTGGGTATCACCAGTGCGGTGTATATTGGCGGTTATGACGGTCTTTTGTTTGCCGCCGGAGTGATGATGGGCTGGCCTATTATCCTCTTCCTGATTGCTGAGCCGCTGCGGAATCTTGGGCGTTATACCTTTATCGATGTGGTTTCCTACCGGTTGAAACGTCGCCCCGTAACTATATTGGCGGCGGTCAGTTCATTGGTCGTAGTTATTTTCTACCTGATTGCGCAACTTGTAGGCGCGGGCAAACTAATCCAGTTACTGTTTGGTGTTGATTACATTTATGCAGTTGTTTGTGTGAGTTTACTCATGATACTTTATGTCAGTTTCGGTGGAATGCTGGCGACTACCTGGGTCCAATTTATCAAAGCTATTCTTTTAATATTTGGTGGGTCGCTAATTGCTTTTTTGGTATTTAAACATTTCGGTTTCAGTCTGGATAATTTACTAAAAGAAGCGACTGACAGCCATAAATTAGGGCAATCTCTGCTGGCTCCCGGTAACCTGTTTAAAAGTCCTGGGGCGATCATGTCTTTGGCGGTTACTTCCCTGTTTGGGTTTATGGGTTTGCCTCATATTTTGATGCGACTGTTTACCGTTAAAAATGCGAAAGCCGCCCGGATGTCTGCTTTTTATTCCATTGCGATTATGGGGTATTTCTATGTATTGATTATGGTAATTGGTTTCGGTGCGATACCCATAATCATGGATAATCCCGACTATCATCATGGACAAAGTTTAATCGGCGGCGGCAATATGGTAGTGCTGCATCTTTCTCATTTTTTAGGCGGCAATATGTTGTTGGGTTTTATCTCAGCAGTGACCTTTGCCACTATTCTGGCAGTAGTGTCCGGGCTTACCATGTCTGGTGCGGCGACTATCGCGCATGACCTATATACCAATGGCTTGGCAAAAAAAGAAGTTTCTGAAGCGCAAGAGGTTTGGGTGTCTCGTATTTCAGTGCTGGTTCTCGGACTGTTAAGTATTGCGCTGGGGATTGCCTTTGAACATCAAAATGTGGTGTTTGTCGCCACTATGTCACTCGCTATTGCCGGCAGTGTGAACGCGCCAATTTTGTTAATGAGTATCTATTGGAAAGGTTTGACCACCCGTGGCGCTATCATCGGTGGTGTCACCGGTTTAGTGTTATCCGTCGGCTTGATTATTGTCGGGCCGCAAATATGGGTGGAGGTACTCGGCTTTGAAAAGCCGCTATATCCCTATACCTACCCCACAATTGTATCAGCGCCGGTTGCATTTTTTGTGTTATGGCTGGTATCAATTACCGATTGCAGTAAGCAAGCAGAAATGGATAGAGTAGGAATAGAGATGCAGTTTGTAAAATCTGAGACCGGTTTGGGTATTGCTGAAGCATCGGTACATTGATGTCGACATTAAAAACGAGAGGAATAGAGCAATGAGCGATCAGAAAAGCCAACTAATTGACCACATAGTGGAGATGCGCGAAGATGAAGCCCTGAGTCTTACGCACAAAATGCTCGATGCTGGATATGATCCCTTGCAGTTATTAGCCCATTGTCGGGATGCGATGGATCAGGTCGGTAAACGATTTGAGTCCCAGGAATACTTTTTGCCGGAATTGATGATGGCTGGCGATATGTTGAGTCAGATCAGTGATATAGCAAAACCTCTGATAAACAAGGGTGAAACGGGAGAGCAGGCCAGCACGCATGGTACGGTGGTAATCGGTACGGTGAACGGCGATCTGCATGATATCGGTAAGGATATCGTCACTTTTATGCTGGAGATCAATGGCTTTAAAGTGATTGACTTGGGTATTGACGTACCCGTGTCGGATTTTGTTGGGGCTATTCAGGAGCACAACCCCCAGGTTGTTGGGCTGAGCGGTTTTCTAACACTGGCCTTTGATGCGATGAAACAAACGGTGGATGCAATCGAAGCGGCCGATTTGCGTGGTCAGCTAAAGATCATGATCGGCGGTGGACAGGTAGACGAGTCAATCAAGGTTCACACGGGTGCAGATGCCTTTGGCAAGAATGCGATGGATGCAGTTAATCTTTGTCGAGATTGGATGGGGGTTGCGGCATAGTCGATTTCCAGGTATTTCATTAAAGGCGAGAGTAATGACTTTAGTTCCCGATATTCCATTGGATATAACAATGCGAGAGGCGGAACAGTTTCATGGTTTGCAGTGTCGCGGTTTGCTGCAATCGAGAAGTGTTAGTCATTTAAAGGATTTGCTTGAAGAACTTAATAGTCAAATCCTGTTCGGGCCCAAGATTGCATACTCAGTAGTACCACTGCAGAGTGTGGTAAATGGAAGACTGTATTTGCCAGGCCAGATGGTGCTAAATGCGCCAATAGCCACGCACCGCTTGCGTCGGGCATCCTACCTGTTGCTTGGTGCCTGTACTCTGGGAGAGGCAGTTGCCATAAGAATATCCACCTTATTTTCTGAGAAGAAACGATTTAAAGCGATTTTGCTCGAGGAACTGGCTAATCTAGCTTTATTTAAATTATCGGCACATTTACAAGAGTTTGCCGATAAAGAGGCGCAGAGGCTGGGTATACAGGCTAGCGGGCCGCTTAGTCCTGGCGACGATGGTTTTGATCTGTCAGCGCAAAAGGCAATGATTGATCTGTCAGGAGCACGAGACATTGGTATCAGTCTGTCGTCAAATTATATGATGTCACCACAGCATTCGATTACTATTCTCTATGGTTTAGGGCATAAAATGGACAGGTGGACCCAGGCGCAAAACTGTGAAAACTGCCGGTCACGGGAAAACTGTCGACATCGTGACTTATCCGCGCGAATGCCTGGAAACTCGCATGCCTAAGGTCAAGGATATCGGGGAAGTAAACCTGATATTTGAGCCACAAGAGGTCTTTGCTCATCCACAGGCCCAGGAGTCGCTGCTGAGTACGGCGCACCGGGTGGGCGTAAAAATAAACAGCTGCTGTGGTGGACGTGGCATCTGCAAGTCTTGTGTCATTCGCTATGTTGAAGGCGAGGTGCCACCTCCTTCTGCTCAGGATAGTCATTTTTTTTCAAGGGCTAAGCTAGCCAAGGGCTGGCGGCGAGCCTGTCAAACCGTACCTCAGAATAGTGCGCGGATCAACGTACCCAAACGGACCCGCTCTCAGGCAAGTAGATTGTTTGTCGGTGGTGAAGACATTTGGGTTCATCCAGAACCACTGACGAAGAGTGTTGAGCTACTGCTGGCAGAGCCCTCATTTGAAGGTCACGCAAGTGACGCTCAGCGACTCATCGAAGCAGCCAATAATGTGGAAGATGGAATCTGTGAATCTGTTGATTTATCTGTATTGCAGATATTGCCAAATTTTGTGAGACAACAGAATTGGCAAGTTCAAGCGATTATTCGGGAGAAAAAAATCATTGCACTGCTCCCGATAAAGACTCACACATTAGGCTTGGCGATTGATCTGGGGACTACCAATATCGCACTTTTGCTTGTGGATTTGCATACGGGGAGCACCCTGGGTTCATGTGGTATTGAAAACCCGCAATGCAAATACGGGGCGGATGTCATTGCGCGTATTTCCCATGCCAAGGGTAAGCCAGAGGTTTTGTTGGCAATGCAACAGGTTGTAGTTGCGGCCATAAATCAAGCTGCACACGAGCTGTGTGCGGAGCACGCTCTCGGCCCTGGAGCTATCGTAGATTTGGTGGTGGCGGGCAATACGGTGATGCATCATTTCCTGTTGGGATTACCAGTAGACCAATTGGGTGTCGCTCCGTTTACCGCCGTTACCCGGACGACGGAAGATTTAACAGCTAAACAGCTTGGTTTTAATATTGCTCCGGCAGCGGGCGTACATGTAATGCATAACATTGCAGGTTTTGTTGGTGGCGATCATAGTGCTCTGCTGCTGGGTATTCGAGCAGACCAGGAGCAACGTACTGTAATAGCGTTGGATATCGGTACTAATACTGAAATATCTTTAATTCATAAAGGACAAATTTATTGTCTATCCAGTCCTTCAGGCCCGGCATTAGAAGGGGGGAATATTCATTGCGGGATGCGTGCAGCAGCGGGTGCAATAGAATCTGTGAGTGTTCGTGGTGAAACTGTCCAATTACAAACCATCGAGGGCGCAGACCCGATTGGTATCTGTGGCTCAGCGGTATTAGATATCGCTGCAGAGTTTTACAAAGCAGGGGCAATCAATTTTCGGGGACAGATTAACGAAGCGTCATCCTTTGCCGCGCAACGTAATGGCATGGCTGAGTTGCGTCTAAGTAGAGCGGAGCCTGAACTTGTATTTACACAAGCAGATGTGCGTAACCTTCAGTTGGCGAAAGGAGCGATTCGTGCCGGTATTGAACTGTTATTACAGCAGGCTGGTTTAGAAGCGCAGATGCTGGATCGTATCATTATTGCCGGCGCATTTGGTATGTATATTCGTCCTGAAAGTGCAATCGCTATTGGTATGTTGCCGAATTTGCCAATCACATCGATAGAGCAGGTGGGCAATGCTGCGGGTATCGGTGTTAAGTTGGCATTATTGTCTCAGCCCATGCGC
>CBDUGR010000173.1:0-5444 GCA_965366515.1 uncultured Gammaproteobacteria bacterium
AAAACCTCCAAATTGTCTGTAATCTCAAACAAAAGCAAATTCTCAGCACTGGAGGTGGATGGTTCACAACATTAATACCCGCTGGATTACAGGGGGAGTGTGCTGCCCTTTGATCAGGCACTCTTGTCGAGAAAGGCCCTTACCAGCTGGCTGGTTTCTTCGGTTTTCATCAAGTTTCGGGTGCCAGACAGCTCTTCCTCAAAGCCGTTCAGCTCCAGATCTGTGGCGGCCAGAATACAGGCCTTGCAGGCGCGGATCGCATCCGCACTCATGCTGCCTATATTGTTGGCGAGATTTAACGCAAAATCCTTCAGTTCACTGCGTGGTACGGACCACTGCGCAATACCCAGTTCAACTGCGGTCGACCCGTCGACGAGTTCCGCCGAGAGTATCAGGCGGCTGGCAATAGCCCTGCCGCACAGTAGAGTCAAACGTTGCGTTCCGCCGGCACCTGGGAGCAGGCCTAGTCTCGCCTCGGGCAGCCCAATCCGGGCTTCCCGGGCAACCACGCGCAAGTCACAGGCTAGCGCCAGTTCCATGCCACCGCCCATGGCGGCACCATTGATTTCGGCGATGCTGACCAGGGGAGATGATTCAATTCGGTCATACAGGCGCTGCAGATCCCTGACGGTGCTGATCATCTCTTCGATACCCGCTTCAGATTCGCAGGCCTTGCGGGTCAGGGTGAGATCTGCTCCGGCACAAAATACTTTCTGTTCGCTACGAATATGTAAAACCGACAGGTTAGTGTTGCTCTCCAACTCGTCAAGAATCTGGTTGAAGGCGTCTATCCATTCCACATTGATCGCATTGACGGGGGGGCGCGACAGGGTGATAGTGGCCGTTTGGTTGTTGATAACTAGCTTGTGCATAGGAATTTTCCACTCTAGCTGAAAATTGATCGATTCATAACCGGATGTCCAGGCAACGGTAGATTTGCTTGACAGATTAAATGAATATTCATTCATCCTGCGTTAGAAGTCAATACTTGTTGCCCTTTGTGCCATTTAACCAATCTATTCTGTTCTTCCAGCAGTGCTGACTGACTACAAAGTGATACAGTAATAATTAAATTAATTATTGTATTAAAATGATTGCCTGGTGGTTGGCAATACTGCCCAAATCTGTTGGATTGTGCAGGAATTTGATGCAGGATTTCCATTGAAACTTGACCTACTGCAGATGTCATATCATTTTGAAAGTATGGGTGATTTCATTCCCAATGAAGGGTTTTTATTCAATACAAAAACCTAAAGCAACGGGTAAATCGAGCATGCAATTCAACTGCATAGACGGTTAGATTGGCATCCCAATACTAAAGTCCCGTGCAGATTAATCAGTAATCCATGCTAATATTCTCTCAAATTAAGGGGAGGGGCATGCAGCAGGGCTTGTTGTCACAACGACAAACATCCGCTTTGATAGCGGTAATTATTCTATGTTGTCTTAACGTTTCGGTTTGTGTTGATCATGCTTTTGCAGCATCAACTCCTTATGATGGGTCTTCTTCCGCATTCGATCAGCTGAAGGCGTTGGCCAACCGGTATATGGGCAGTGAGACCTGCGCAGCCTGTCACGTAAAGCAGTTTGATTTATGGCGGGAATCTCATCATGCCCAGGCGATGTTGCCCGCTACAGCGACCAGCGTGCGCGCTGATTTCAATAATATCGAAGTTTCCCACCAAAAATTAACGGCGCATTTCCGGCAACGCGGTGAAAACTACTTCGTTACCACTCAGGGAATTAACGGCAAAGTTGAGGAATACCAGATTCAGTACACCTTTGGCTACGAGCCGTTGCAGCAGTACCTGGTGGCGTTCCCCGGTGGCAGGCTGCAGGCGCTGCCCTGGGCTTGGGATACACAAAAACGTCGCTGGTATTATTTGCAGAATCCGGCACCTGAAACAGATGACTGGTTGCATTGGACTCGCGGAGCCGGGAACTGGAACAGCATGTGTGCGGACTGCCACTCCACGGCGGTAGAAAAGAAGTATGAACCTGAATCCAATAGTTATGCGACTCAATGGGCTGAAATAAACGTTGGTTGTGAAGCATGTCATGGTCCGGGGGCAAAGCATGTTACGTTAGTAAAGAGAAATGCTGACTTGCCTAAGGGAAATCTGGAGATAGAGATGGGCATCGGCTTGTCAGCTGTCGAGCAGGTCGAGCAGGTCGAGCAGGTCGAGCGATGTGGGCGCTGCCATGGCCGACGTGGCGAGATTACAGACGGTTATGATCATGGGAAAGGCCCCATGATGAACCACTATTTACCTGAAGTGTTGCGTCCGGGACTATATCACGCTGACGGCCAGATCAATGATGAAGTCTTTGTCTACGGCTCCTTTACGCAGAGTAAGATGTACCAAAGTGGAGTAGGTTGCAGCAGCTGTCACGAGGCTCATTCTGGCAGTCTGCGCGCGCAGGGAAATAAGCTCTGTGCTAATTGCCATGATTCCGCGCAATACGATAGCAGCCAACACCATCATCATCCTGAAGCATCACCGGGCGCCCAATGCGTAAGCTGTCATATGCCTGGCAAATACTACATGGGCGTGGATTTAAGGCACGACCATAGCCTGCGCGTACCGCGCCCGGATTTAAGTACGAGTTTTGGTACGCCCAACGCCTGTAACGGCTGCCACGAGAAGAAAACCGCGGAATGGGCAGCCAAGGCAATCGTTCAATGGTTCGGCGAGAAACGGCAACCCTATTTTTCAGAAATATTAGCATCCGCTACAATCGATCTTGGCGCCGCGCTTCCCGGATTGGTGAGCTTGCTGGAGGATCAATCCCAGCCGGCAATCGCCCGTGCTACGGCAGCATTCTGGCTCGCGCAGGCGGCACATTTGGAGCCAGTTCAACATGCGTTGGTTAACGTTATCGCCGATCCGGCACCGCTGGTAAGATTGCACGCAATACGCGCCCTGGAGAGCGTAGCCCTGGAGCGTCGAAAAGACCTGCTTTTGCCCTTGCTGAACGATCTGGTGCGCGGCGTCAGAATTGCCGTGGCCGGAGCGATGGCGGACATTCCTGATGACAGCATTGCGCAAAATTACGCGACAGCACTCCAACAGGCGCAAAGAGAACATCAGGAATATATGAAACAAAACGCCGATTTTGCCTCAGGACAACGCTATACCGCCATGTATCACGAAAAGCAGCAACGACCTGCAGCGGCAAAGAAAGCCTATCGAGAGGCACTTAAAATCGATAACCGTGATACCGCATCGCGGATTAATTTGGCGCATCTGCACTATCGCCTTAAAGAGTACCGGGATGCGGAGATAGCATTTAAAGAAGCCATTAAATATGAGCCTGCGTTCGGCCCGGCCTATTATTCACTCGGGTTACTATTGGCAGAGTTAAAACGTTATAAAGAGGCTGAAAACTATCTGGTGCAGGCGCAGCAAAGAATGCCCGGTAATGAGCGAGTGCTGAAAAACCTTCAGGCGGTGCGTTTCTATCTTGGCAGTGAGCATAACTAATAAGAGGTTTGGTGAAGACATTTATTTGATTCTAAGTCAGGTTTATAGCTACGCTATTGTCTTGATTTCAAGCGCTCTCTAGCGGAGTATTAGCTGATATCAAGCTTTGTTTAAATTCAAAATGATTTGGAAGATATGAAAATGTATAGAGGAGCAATCGATGCAAAGTGATGAATTGTTGGTTGAGCAGATTGGAAAAATCTTAAAGCTACAGTTCAATCGGCCGGAGAAGAAGAATTCTCTGACACAAGCGATGTATCGAAGCATTATCTCTGCATTTGATGCTGCTGATGCCGATGATAGTATTCACTGCATTCTGTTGCAGGGCACCCAGGACTGCTTTTGTGCGGGCAATGATCTTAAGGATTTCCTAGAGGCAGAGGATCTGGTGGCTGCTGAATTTGTAAAAAAAATCAGCAAGGTTAAAAAGCCAATAGTGGCGGCGGTTAACGGGCCGGCGGTCGGGGTCGGAACCACCATGTTGCTGCATTGCGATTTAATTGTCGCAGCGCATGATGCGTTTTTTATGATGCCCTTTACGGATCTTGGTCTGTGCCCGGAGGCTGGCGCTTCGTATCTCATACCGCGCGCACTGGGGCATTGCCGTGCTTCGGAATTACTGTTGCTTGGGGATAAAATTAGTGCGCAAGAGGCGCTCGATCTGGGATTGATTAATAAAGTATGTTCTGCCGAGGATTACCAAAATGTGGCCTGGGAAATGGCGCAAAGACTGGCAAGTAAACCGCTTGAGGCGGTAATGGTCAGCAAAGCACTGATGCGCGGGCAGAATGGATCTGAATTGGAGCAGGCAATTAATACTGAGTTGGAGAAGTTCGAGCAATTGCTAAGGTCGGACGCGGCTCGGGAAGCGATCAGCCGAATATTGGCATAGTGCCAGAGATAACAGAGAGCAAGGGAGAAATAAGATGAAGCTGGGTTTAGTGTTAGGCTATTCAGGTAAACAAATTCAGCTACCTATGGCGTTAGTTGAGCAGGCTGAAAAACTGGGCTTCGATTCGGTCTGGACTGCTGAGGCCTATGGCTCAGATGCGGTGACCTGCGCCACATGGATTTTGGCTCGAACTCAAAAGATCCGGGTGGGCACCTCGATTATGCAAATCCCGGCCAGAACGCCTGCCATGTGTGCCATGACCGCGATGTCACTGGCGCAGTTATCAAAAGGGCGCTTTATTCTGGGGCTGGGAGCGTCCGGTCCTCAAGTTGTCGAGGGTTGGCACGGTAGGCCCTATTCAAGCCCGGTGGGGCGCTCGCGGGAATATATTGAGATTGTGCGGCGGATTATGGCACGTGAAGAGCCGGTCAGTTATGAAGGCAAACACTACCAATTACCCTATAAGGGAGAGGGCAGTGTCGGCCTGGGGAAACCGCTGAAGAGTATCCTGGCAGCCGATACCGATATACCCATTTACACGGCTTCCATTACACCGGCCGGTTTGCGTTTGTCCGGAGAGCTGGCCGATGGGGTGTTTCCGGTATGGATGGACCCGGAGAGATTTGATGTGCTTGAGCCGCATCTGCAGCAAGGATTCGATCGTGCCGGAGAGGGCAAAGGCCTCGATAATTTTGATGTGGCTCCGTTTGTTCAAGTGGCGATGGGAGATGTAGAAGCCTGTCGGCAGCCGCTGCGTGACTATCTTGCTCTCTATATCGGCGGCATGGGTGCTAAGGGAAAGAATTTCTATTTTGACTACACGGTTGCTCTAGGCTATGCCGATGCCGCTGAAGAGATTCAGGACCATTATCTGGCGGGACGCAAAGCGGAGGCGGCGGCTGCCATCCCGAATGAGTATATTGATGCGATTGCGCTGGTGGGGCCTAAAGAGAGAATCCGTGAAAGATTAACGCGTTGGAAAATTGCCGGTAGCGCGGGTCAGGTAGGCTCGATGTTGATCAGTGCCCGGCAGCCGGAGGTGCTGGAGTTTATAGCAGAGGAGATGT
>CBDUGR010000174.1:0-5415 GCA_965366515.1 uncultured Gammaproteobacteria bacterium
CACCGAACATCGCTAACACCTTGATTCTCTACCATATTAAAAAATAAAGCCAGTGTAAAGCGCGCTATTATGCGGGCGCAAAACGCGCAATATTTTTGTCCGCCTACTATAAACCTGCTGCTTTTATAACCAGGAGGCTCATATATGGATCCATGGATTTTTATTGCCGCACGCCTTGAATAGTATTCAGCTTGATCGTCACCAGCAGGTCTACCACTGCGACAATTTGTCACATTCCCGAACCATCAATCTTGATTGATAATGCTGCCCCTTACAAACAACAGGGCAATGATAGGGCTATGACAAGTATTGACAGGCGATTCAGGGCAGAACTACTTGGCATCGGCGCCGCCACGCTGTCGTTAGCAGCAAATGCGGTACAGCTGACTCACCAGGATATGGAAGAGATAGAAGTTTGGGGGGCGGGTGCTCCCGTTAGGGAAACTGATTACAGCAGTCCTTCCAGTATTCTGACGCAACAGGATCTGCTTAGCATCAACGCGGCAACCACTGAAGATCTGGTCAAGTACGAACCCAGTCTGGTCATTCGTCGCCGTTTTATCGGTGACTCGAACGGTACGTTAGGGATTCGCGGATCCAACATGTTTCAGACTGCTCGCTCAATGGTATTTGCGGACGGTGTCCCTCTGCACTATCTGCTGCAAACCCGTTGGTCCGGCGCACCACGCTGGTCACTGGTGTCCGCTGATGAGATTGCCGAAGTCAAAATCGTTTATGGCCCCTATTCTGCCGAGTACAGTGGCAACGCGATGGGCGGTGCGGTGAACATTGAAACCGCCATCCCCACAGAAAAACAGTTTCATGCCGAGGGCTCTTTATTTCGTCAAAATTATGATGAACTCGGCTTTGACGAAGAGCTTGACGGTTTCAAAGGTTTTGTTTCCTACGGTGATCGCATTGGCGATTTCAGCTTTTACACCTCCTACAACCGGCTTGAAAATGAAAGCCAGCCGCAAAACTTTCGTTTCGACCGTAGCACAGGCAGTGCTTCGGGTAGCGAAGCTATCGTCACAGGAGCGGAGCTGGATAAGGATGAATATGGCAATCGGGTTCCCTATTTCGCGGACACCGGAATTGTTGACACGACCACCGACCACTTCAAGGTAAAGTTGGGTTATCACCTGGACAACTGGTCCGGCCTTTTGAATATTGCATACGAAAATCGCGAGTCGGTTACCGATTCGCCCAACAATTATCTTCTATCCGAGATCGGCCAGCCCGTATGGAACGGAACCGTGGTACAGGATGGTGTCGCCTTTGACGTCAGCAGCCGTAATTTCACTGTTAGCGAACAGGATCGACAAAGCCTGCTTGTGGGTGGCCGACTACAAGGTCACCTTTCCGACGATTGGTGGCTTACGCTCAATCTAAGTTATTTTGAAATACTGGAGGATGAAAGTCGTTCCTCAAAAGCAAACCCGCTGGACCCTGTTTATACGTTAGCGGGACAGGTTACGGACTATGAGGATACGGGCTGGGAAACGATAGAGCTGCGTTTACAGAACGATCAATTCCTCGGCAAGGACGCACTTAGTTTACTTACCGGGCTAAGGTACGAGCACTACAGCCTGGAGATTAACAGCTACAATTCCGATAATTATCGGTCCGGCGTAAAAAACAGTCTGAGTAGCACCAGCGGGGGAGAAACCGATATTCTCGCCGTCTACACACAACTGGGTTGGCAGATCAGTGAACAATGGGATTTGGGGCTGGGGTTACGCTACGAAAGCTGGGATAGCGAAGATGGGTTCTATGGTAATGTGCAGCACAGCGACCGATCAGAAAGTAAAGCTTCTCCTAAATTTACAATAGGTTACGAGCCCAATGATCATTGGCAATTTCGCTACTCAGTAGCCAAAGCATACCGCTTTCCCATTGTAGAAGAGCTATTTCAGAATGAGCGCCGAACCAATGGTACATCGCTGGCAAACGCAAACCTAGAGCCGGAAGATGGATTACACCACAACCTTTCTGTGGAGCGCTCTTTGGAGCGGGGCTTCCTCAGATTCAATCTCTTTCACGAAACTATCGACGATGTAATCTTCGCCCAGACCACGGTAGTAGACAACATATCGATAAACACCTTTATTCCTATCGATACTGTCACTACCAAAGGTGCCGAGTTTGTTTTCAATCAATATAACCTGCTAGACCAGAATGTTGATCTACGCTTTAACCTGACTTATGCGGATTCAGAAATACGTAAAAATCTCGCCAATATAACACTGGAAGGTAAACGGTTCCCCCGTATGCCGAAATGGCGCGCTAATCTGTTGCTCACTTATCATATCAACCCACAATGGAATATCGGTGGTGGTGTTCGCTATGCTTCGAATAGCTTTGGCGATCTGGACAACAGAGACCTAGCCAGTAATGTGTTCGGCGCACAGGACGGTTATACCTTCGTTAATCTGAAAACCAACTATCAGATCAATGATCATTACCGTATCAGTCTTGGGGTGGATAATGTGACCAATGAGATCGCCTATGTACATCACCCCTGGCCCGGCAGGACCCTATTTATAGAAGGTGCAGCGCATTTCTGATGCTCACTGAAATCAGATGTACATGGTGTCTGACGCTTTACCTGCAACCTTTCCTGAACAGGTAATCAATCCCTAATGAGATCCCTATTAGCTCTAGCATCAATCACTACACCGCTGTTATCAGCACTATTACTGCTGGTGGCTGCCGGAAGCGCCACCGGTATGGCAGGTAATACTCAGAAAGCTAAGCCTATGGCCAATCAGCAACCCGGTTGCGCTGAACAGGTATCCGTCCATTGCGGAACGGCACCCGGTAGCACTTTTGATTCCAGCGGGCGACTTTGGGTGGTGTTTGTTCAGGGAGCACACCTTTATGTCAGCTATTCGGACGATTTTGGCGCGCTTTTTTCAGTTCCACATCAGGTGAACGATCAGCCTGAAACCATCTATGCGGACGGCGAAAACCGGCCAAAAATTACTATTGGAAAACAAAAACAGATTTACCTTTCGTGGACGAAAAAAACCGAGGGCCGCTTTAGCGGGGATGTGCGTTTCAGTTATTCTTTAGACCAGGGCAAAACTTTCAGCTCACCACGCACGATTAATGATGATGGACTGCCCACTAGTCACCGTTTCGATAACCTGCTGCTCGATCAACTCGGCCACATTTATCTGATTTGGCTGGACAAACGTGATCGGTATGCCGCTGAGCATCAAAATGAACAATATAAAGGTGCAGCCGCCTACTACTCAATTTCCACAGATGGCGGAATGCGATTTTCAAAAAATATTAAACTGGCGGATCATTCCTGTGAGTGCTGCCGAATAGCTGTCAGCGAACCCGTTAACGGTGGCGCCGCTGTATTCTGGCGCCACGTTTTCAATGGTGATATTCGAGACCATGCTTTTGCAGAACTATCTAGCTCTCCGGTTCCAGCCTCCTTTCAACGGGCCACTTGGGATAACTGGAAAGTGGACGGCTGCCCTCACCATGGGCCAGCACTAGCCACCCAAGCTAGTGGTCAGTATGGCCTGGTATGGTTTACCAATGGAGAGACTAATAAGGGGATCTATTATGGCCGTTTCGATGCAGAATCAAATCTGCTGCGTGACCAGTTTTCACTATCCCGCTCGCCAAGAGCAAGTCATGCAGATTTGCTATATGACGACAGCAATCAACTATTTGCTGCCTGGAAGTACTTTGATGGCAACAAAACCTCCATAGTTGTCAGAACCTCTCTTGACGAGGGAGCAAGCTGGGAACCTGAGTGGACAATAGCAACCACCGAGGGCTCCTCAGACCATCCTTTTTTGCTAAAGCACAATAATGCAACCTTCCTCAGCTGGCACACTGCATCCGAAGGCCTGCGACTAATTCCAATCTCCAGTCCAATGTAGATGTTATCTATGAAATTACCCACTCTTTTACACGGAGCAATGTTGTCATTCGTTATGACCCTGACCCTGTTGCCTTACGAAAAGCTCCACGCTGAGATACAGATTTTTCAGACCGACAGTCTAGCGAGCATCGAAGAAAAATACAGTGGCCAGCCGTTTCTATTAGCCGTGTGGTCAATTGAGTGCCCTCCCTGCAGGGACGAACTGGCACTTTTAGGGAAACTAAAAAAGGAAGGTCATCAATTTAATTTGGTGCTGGTTTCCACAGATAATTTTAGTCAACATCAATCACTATCCGAGATATTGGCACAACACCAGCTAAAGACTTCGGATAACTGGGCTTTTAGTAATGACAACTCCGAACAATTACGTTATCTACTGGACCCCGAATGGTTCGGAGAAATGCCTCGCTGTTATTTTTATGATGCTGCGCACAACCGCAAGGGTGTTAGCGGAAAGCTCAAAGTCGAATCTTTGCTGAAATGGATAAGTCATCTCTAACAGCAGTGTATGCATTTGCTAGCAAATAACTCATGCTAAAAATCCGTCCTCTGAATACACTATATGTTAGAGAATCCAGGCTTAAGCGCTCAATCCTTTAAAGGCAACTGGCTCATCAAGCCCTTTGATCTTCGGTGGGCAAATTTAGATTGCGTACATGGTAGGCTGAATACATGCCCTCGCTAAAGCGTTGCATAATCTTGTGAATATTCAGTACCTCACCGGTAATGTGGTCTTTTATTTTTTGCGTCCCGCAAGTATGAGCATCCTGAATGACCGAAAGTCTTGGGCGTCTTAACATCACTTCACCTCAAAATCGCACGTTCGCCTTACAGCTTTTAATATACTGTCTATTTATACAGTAGTTTAAATTAGGATGCAACCCTCGATTAACTGCAAGTCGTTAATGCGCTCGAACTTAAGCTTTAGTGAGCTTCCTTAATGCCTTCTTATCGACTTTTCCGGTAGCCGTATGTGGCAATTCATCGATGATGATAACTTGGTCAGGAACCCACCATTTCGCTACTTTACCCTCGTAGAAATCGAGAATCCCCTTGGTATTTATTTCCCTATCACTCTGCGGCACCAGATAAAGCGCAGGCCGCTCATCCCATTTCTCATCCGGTATTGCTATAACAGCAGCCTCTCTCACATCAGGGTGTGAGGCCGCAATATTCTCCAGATCAATGGAGCTAATCCATTCTCCCCCTGACTTTATAAGATCTTTGCTGCGATCCGTGATGCTGATATAAGCATCCTGATCGATTTTCGCAATATCGCCAGTATTAAACCAACCCTCATTGTCCCAATTGTCAGAATCCTTTTTGTAGTAGCGGCTACAGACCCAGTTACCCCTGACTTCCAGATTGCCGGGGGTAATTCCATTCCAGCTGAGTTCCTGACCTTCGTCATCGACAATGCGAAATTCAATTCCAAAAACAGGTCGCCCTGCCTTCACTTTGCTGCTTAATTCCCTGGCATCCGAGCCAACATTGACACAACCAAGCGG
>CBDUGR010000175.1:0-5384 GCA_965366515.1 uncultured Gammaproteobacteria bacterium
ATCTATTTCGGACAGGCTAAAGTCGGTAAAAAATGGGGGCTGGGACTAGTCCTTGATAGAGGCTCCCATTACTACGGAATTAATCATCGGGGTCTGTCATATCTTAAAAAGTTCTAATGACCGCACGGGGCCCCATTCCCATGCTTCAACCTTTTCATACTAACCCATGATTCGACGATAGTTGGGCAGTGAATCCAACATCGCTTTACCATAACTTTTTGTCAGAATTCTCCGATCAAGCAAGGTGATCCGACCACTATCCTGCTCTGATCTCAATAAACGACCACAGGCCTGCTTAAGTCTCAACGAGGCATCTGGAACACTGATCTCCCAGAACGGATTTCGTCCATTAGCAGTCAGCCACTCATTCAGGGTCGCTTCCACCGGGTCACTGGGTACGGTAAAGGGAAGTTTTGCAATAATCACGTGGTTCACATAGTTCCCTGGCAAATCCACCCCTTCCGTTAAACTGGTCAGGCCAAATATAACGCTGCCTTTACCCGCATCTATCCGATCACGATGGCATTTAATGAGCGCCTGTTTGGAGTAATCATCCTGCATAATCACAATTTTCTTGAGCTCCGATTCCAGGCCCTCAAGTACTTTGTACATCTGCTGTCGTGCAGTGAAGATAACGAGTGTCGCCTGGTCAAGCTGTACGCACTGATTAAGCTGATCGATGAGTGCTCGCTCAAATTCCTGCCCCTGCCGCGGGTCTGCCGCACCAGCTGGAACTTCAAAAGTAGCTTTTTGCTGGTAATCAAAGGGACTGGGAACCTCTTTATACACAGCATCCTGCGGTAATCCCATGCGCACGCGCGTTCTATCAAATTGATTTACGCTACTCAAAGTTGCCGATGTAAGCACGGCGCCAAAACAGCGAGACCATAGCATGTCCTGAAGCAGATCACCGACCATGACTGGGCTGCTCCATAGCTCAAAATCGGCCAGGCCCGGGTCTTCCACTGCCAATATCCAACGCGCAGTGGGCAACTCCTCTTTTGCGCCACCGCTGTCATCTTCAACCCGGGCATAAGATTGCCATAAACGGCAAGCTATTTCGCTGCGGCCCAGCATCATTGCCAGGCGGGGATAGAGCTGTTCCACAATGGGTTTCAGCTCAATATTATCCTTTGCCTTTTCCAGCAAGGCATCACTGGCTAATCCCAGCGAATGCACAATCAAACTATATTGTCGTGCCAGATTATTGGCAATTACACGCAGATCACTGCTCACTCGTCCCAGCTCAAACCGCCACTGACGTTCGTCACTGGGCGGCTGACTTTCTGTGATACTGGTCACAATTTGCAACGCAAAAACCAGATTTTCATCAGTGGTTTTTTTAATCTCCGGAAATTTTTCCAGTTGCTCCTCAAGCCCCGCATTAGAACCGATATGCCCGCTCATTTGCGCAAGCATTTTTGGAATCTGGTCCAAGCTCTTTTTCGCAGCATTGATGCGCACATGATAATTAAAATGTGACAAAGCTTTATCCGGAAGATGATGAGCTTCATCAAACACGTAAAGGGTATCTTCCGGGTCCGGCAGCAATGCACCGCCGCCCAATGCCATATCTGCGAGCACCAGGTCATGGTTGGCAATAATGACATCTGCCTCGGCGATTTCTTTACGAGCAGTAAAATAACTACACTCGGAAAACCAGGCACACCCTCGATTACTACACTGACGATGGTCTGTTGTAATACGCTGCCATTGCTGATTGTGAATGGGTGTAGACCAGCTATCACGATCACCATCCCAATTAGCCTCATCACAGGATTTGAGCATATCCTGATACAACTCAACGCTTTTCTCATCGAGCTTTTCAGCCAACTCATCTTCAAAGAGGGTTTGCACCGGCGCCAGCGATGCATCGATATCCAGCACCGTTGCGAGCTTGGATCGACACAGGTATCGCCCTCGCCCTTTGGCGATGGCAAATTGAAAAGGTAGTCGGCCGTGCGTAATGAGGTCAGGCAAGTCTTTTTGCGCCAACTGTTCCTGCAAGAGTACCGTCGCCGTGGAAACAACCAGCTTTTTTCCTCTTGCCAAGGCGATAGGAAGTGCTGCCAGCATATAAGACAGCGTCTTACCGGTTCCGGTCCCGGCCTCGATAACACAGATATGAGATTCGCCAAGTCGCACGCCGGAATCATCCACTTCAATATTTCCCAGCGTTTTCGCAATTTCGGCGATCATTAAACGCTGCCCTAATCTGGCGCGGTACCCCTTGCTCTGAAGCACAGCTCGATAACCCGTCTGAATAGTGTCTTTAAGTTCTTCTGAAAGCATCGTCGACAAAGCCTAAACAGGAAGGAATACAGCGGATGCAATACTATGCACTATCTTATTGATTGTGCGTTTGGTCCGGTGCTCGGTAATCTCTGCCATCATATCCTGCACTGCGATCATTTTCCCAAAAAGCCGTTCAAAACTTAGATTAACCGAACCGGCTGTACTGTTTGTAAGAAGATATAGTTTTCCATGCACATCACGTCGATGCGCCAGCCGCCAAGCCAGAATTTCAATATTTCTCGCACTGTTGTAAAGCTTTTGTGCATCCAGATTATCCAACATGAACAACTCCTTTTGTTCGTTATAGGCACGGAACAACATGCCGCGCACACCTACTCCAAGCGCAAACACTCTGTCACCCTTAAACTCGGGATTAAAACTCAACAGCATTGCATCGATACTTTGTTGATTATTCAGCTCATTAAACAGAAGGTTACTCGGGTTAGCAAAAATCTGCTCAATACGGCTATTTATAGTCTTTCCCGCTTTTTTCTTTAATTCTCTTGGGTTGCGCTTATAAAGTTTACGGATCAAGCGCTCCAGCAACTCATTACTTACTTTAATGTGACTATCGCCGACCATGCTAATATCCGATTTCGCCAGATTTTGAATGCGCATAGACTGGGAACCACAACCGCCGATTAGGATCAAACAGACTGACAAACAAATAATCGCAATTGGTTGAGGACAGGCGCAAAATAAAATGCCTGGCTGATTATTGAAATGCCGCTTGCTGAAAAAGGTCATTTAGACGTCGTTCTCAAAGAGTATTATTGAACGCAAATTAAATCAGCAAGCATCATATAGGACTGACCGAGATGGAACAACTGGATCAAATCATCGCACTGCTCGCAGTGACCATGGGCGTTGGCTGGGCCAGTGGAATAAATCTGTACGCGACACTTCTGACACTAGGGGTTTTGTCCCATACAGGCCATATGACTCTCCCCGCAGACTTGCAGATAGTTGCAGATCCACTGGTAATGGCAGCAGCCGGGCTCATGTATATGGTTGAATTTACCGCTGACAAAATCCCCGGGGTGGATACTGGGTGGGATAGTATTCATACACTGATACGGATTCCAGCTGGAGCCGCGCTGGCAGCAGGCGCCGTAGGAGAAACCAGCGCGGCAATCACCCTGGCTGCCGCTATTGTCGGTGGTGGACTTGCCGCCACCACACACCTCACTAAAGCCGGCAGTCGCATTATTGCAAACAGCTCACCGGAACCTTTTAGCAATTGGTTCCTGTCGATCGGCGAAGATGTCGCGGTGATTTTTGGCCTATGGACTGCCATACAACATCCTTGGTTATTTTTGGTCCTGCTGGTTATCTTTCTCTGCCTGGTGATTTGGCTGCTACCTAAAATATGGGCAGGCGTTAAAGCCGTATTCAGAGCAATTAAACGCTTTTTTAAATCGGGCAGCAAGCACCCAATAGAAGGTTCTGTTGGGCTGCTGGACGATAAAAACCAGTAGATGTTGTATCGAGGGCATTACTACAGATCGTTTTGGTCCGGGGTCAAACAGATTTCCTTAGAAAAAAGTTAATCTCTTTCCAAATGGCGGGTTTCACTTGTTCTGCCTATAATTGGTGAGATATGAATTTTGCTTTTGATAGGTGTGCCCCCTTTGTTTTATTTTAATCGATCTAGAATGCTTCTGTTATCCAGCGCGTTAACTCTTGGGTCCGTGCTTTATGGTCACGCACAAGCGGCAGAAGAGAATAGCGCCAGCCACTATTACGAAGACGCGGTCAAACGGTTCAGCGAAAAAGAGTTTAATGAAGCTGTCATTCAACTTAAAAATGCGCTGCAGATTAATCCACGACTCCTTCCCGCTCTGGCGCTGCTAGGTCAGGCCTATATCAGAACAGGAAATGCCGCAGCGGCGGAGTCTGCCCTGTCCGATGCTATTTCAGCCGGAGCAGATCCATCACTGCTAGCAGTGCCTTTAGCGAAAGCCTATGTCAGCCAGATGAAATATGATCTGTTACTGGCGCAGGCAATACCACAGAATCTTCCTGACTCCGTACTGGTTGAGCTTTTATCGATTCGCGCAAACAGCGCATTGGCGATTAACAACGAGAAAGCTTTCAACGAAGGGCTATTAAAGCTAAAAGAAATTAATCCGGATGGGCTGGAATATCTCAATCTGACATCCGCCCAGCAAATGAAAATGGGTAATTACGAACAAGCTCAGGCCATCGTCGATCGCATGATACTGCTCTACCCCAACAAAGAAACAGCCTGGTTATCCAGTGCGTCCTACAAGCATTTGCGGGGAGATTTGGACGGAGCCATCGCAGACTACGGGCGGGTGCTCTCAATCAATGAAAAGCACTTCAGCGCTCGCTTGGCGCGAGCTGGCTTGTTGGTTGATCTGAATCGCAATAAAGAAGCTACTCAGGACCTGAAGCAATTGGTGAAGGCGGACTCCGGCGATCCGCGAGTGCATTACCTCAGATCGATTACCTTTGCCCGAGCGGGTGACGAACACGCCAGCCGCAGCGAGTTAAATTTGGTGATTAACGCCATTGATGGCCTGGATAAAGAGCTGGTGACACGTAACGACCAACTGTTACTGGTTGCGGGAATAGCGCACTACACCTTAGGTAGCCGGGAGCTCGCACGTAACTATTTTGAGAACTATGAAGAGATTGGCGGCGCAGATGTCGGGCCGCTCAAACTACTCGCCACCATCTATCTGGACGATAAGGCCTACTTCCCCGCCGTGAGCTTATTGGAAAGCATCAGTAATCGTGTCCCTTTGACGATGGAATTGCTGTCGCTGCTCACCCAGGCTTATCATGGTGCCGGCCTGCATGAGAAAGCGGTCGCGCTGATGGAAAGGGTGACTTCCTATGAGGATACGCCAGCACCTCTTTTCACCCAACGCGCCATCACTCGCCTGGAAGCCGGATATATCGAACGAGGTATTGCGGAACTGCAGAAAATCTTTAATACAGGGCAAAGCAACAAGCTTGCCGGAATTGCACTCGCCATCACCTATCTGAAACGCAATGACTATCTAGCCGCCGATCAAATCGCCGAGCAACTGCTGGCAGCCAATCCCAGTGATCCCAGCTAT
>CBDUGR010000176.1:0-5384 GCA_965366515.1 uncultured Gammaproteobacteria bacterium
AGCTATTATCGGCCCGGTGCGGAAGGTATTGATGCGGAGCGTCTAGCTGATCAGATCAGCGCGGATAAATTCCCGTTGTTATCCGGGCCAACTGCGCTAACTGCACCGTACCCTAACCCCTCGCATGTTATTGATGCCATATTGACCGGTGAGCCCTATCCTGTGCGGGCATTATGGACTAACTGCAACCCAATGGTCGGTCTGGAGGATAGTTATAAGGTGCTGGAGGCGCTTAAAGCGCTAGATCTATTGGTCGTCTCAGATATGTTCGAGAGCCCTACAGCGCATCTGGCGGATTATATTCTGCCGGTGACGAATCACCTGGAATCGGATGCCATCACGGAGTATGCAGGATTAAATTTGATTAGTGCACGGGTCAAATGTACCGAGCCAAGAGCGGAAGTCAGGGAGGAGGCAGAGCCCGTTTTAGAAGTACTGCGGCGCATGGGCTATGGTGATAAATTGCCAGTGCAAAGTTATCGGGAGCTGTTGGATTATCGATTGGCGCCATTGGGTATCAACTTTGAAGAATTTTCTGCAATGGGCTCCTATATTGGCCCGGATGAGCGAAATAAGTACGCCACAGGGAAATTAAGAGTGGACGGTCTGCCGGGGTTCAATACACCCTCCGGCAAGATCGAATTTAACTCGCTACGCATGGAAAAGCATGGCTATGATCCGTTGCCACAGGTCAATGAACCCATGTTTAGCCCCTTAACTCATGATGGCGAGGCGTCAGAGTTATCGGCAGAATATCCACTGGTTTTGATTAGCGGGACACGTTCCGTTGAATACTACAGTTCTCTGGGTATATCGATACCCAGACTACGCAAAAGGAGGCCATTTCCCGGACTTGAGATGGCACCGGAAACCGCTGAAAAATATGAGCTTCAGGAAGGAGATTGGGTCAGAATAGAAGCACCCACAACGGAAAATTCCATTGTCAGGCAGGTGATGTTGTTGCCGGGTATGGATCCACGTGTAGTGAATGCGGAAGGTCTTTGGTATATGCCCGGGGATGACCTGGTTGATGGAACTTTGAGAGTGGGTGCTAACGTGCTAACACCATTGCGCGACGATCTTGATCCGGTAATGGGTGGCTCGACAGCTCGTTGTATTTTGTGTCGAATTTCAAAAGAAGCAACACCCGAGGGTGTTTTAAATAGTTAGCTGGAAAAGTAGGGAATTGGATTAAATAATGGCAAATTCATTAGCAGATCAATTATTGAAAGCAGGCCTGGTTGACGAGAAGAAAGTTAAGCAGGTGCATAAAGAGAAAAAGAAAAAGCAGAAACAGCAGTTCAAAAATAAAGAAGCGGTTGTCGATGAAAGCAAGATTGCCGCTCAAAAGGCGATGGAGGAAAAGCAGCGCAAGTCCCGTGAGTTAAATCAACAGAAAGAAACCGAGATGCAGTCGCGGGCCATTGCAGCGCAGATCAAGCAGTTAATAAAGAATCATGCGATCAAGCGAGAAGGGGATGTCGCTTATAATTTTGTAGATGCCGGCAAAGTTAAGAAAATTTATGTTGATACGAAATTGCAGGGCGATTTAGAGAATGGGCGATTGGCAATTGTTAAACAAGGCGCTGACTACGAGGTATTGCCAGCCGTTATCGCTGATAAAATAGCCCAGCGTGACGCCGCCTGTGTATTGCTGAATAACAAGCAATCGCAAGCCTGCGAGGAGGATGATCCTTACGCCGATTATCCTATTCCTGATGATCTGATGTGGTGATTGTAGTTAGGTATTTAGTTAATCCAGTGGTTGTTCTTGATCTTTAGCAATTGATAGGCCGATCCTGTTCTTTGTCTATAGACATCTGAGTTGATAACTGGAAGAATCGGGATCCGAATTTCCAGTTATCGCAACTGATTGATTCGCAAAATCATTTTATAAGTCCAGATGTATCTTTAAATAAGGCGCTTGCGGCAGACTGCTTGTTTGTCGGTGAGTAAGCTAACCAAAAGAGGGTAATGATTAATGACTGATGTAAAACTGTATTCTGGAGAAAGCATTCCACTGGAAATGCACAAGGCGAAGATTATTCAAAAGATAACTCTCGCCCCTATCGAGCACCGGCTGGAAGCTATTTCAGAAGCGGGAAATAATACCTTCTTATTAAGAAATAGCGACGTATTCCTGGATATGCTCACAGACAGTGGCGTGAATGCGATGAGTGACCATCAACTGGCTGCAATGATGATAGCCGACGACAGCTATGCCGGTTCCGAAACATTTTATCGGATGGAAAGTAAAATCCAGGAGCTGTTCAATAAGCAATATTTTCTACCAGCGCACCAGGGTCGTGCCTGTGAAAATCTGCTTTGCCAGGTGTTTGTTGAGCCCGGTTCCATCGTTCCGATGAACTACCACTTTACGACCACCAAGGCGCATATTGTCCTCAACGGTGGTGTTGTCGAAGAAATTTTTACCGAAGACGCTCTGCAGGTAACCAGCGATAATCCGTTTAAGGGCAACATGGATATCAAAAAGCTGGAGGCTCTGATTGAAAAGCACGGCGCCGATAAAATTCCATTTGTACGTCTGGAAACGGGTACCAACCTGATTGGTGGTCAACCGCACTCGCTGCAAAATCTGCGTGATATTCGCAAAGTCTGTGATCAGGCGGGCTTAATGCTGGTGCTGGATGCAAGCCTGCTGGCAGATAATCTTTTCTTTATTAAGACAAGAGAAGAGGAATATAAAAATAAAAGCATACGTGAAATTACCCGCGAGATTTCGGACCTGTGTGACATCATCTATTTTTCTGCCCGTAAACTCGGATGTGCTCGCGGAGGCGGTATTTGCACCAACAATGAGGAAGCGTATTTAAAACTACGCGAACTTGTTCCCTTGCTGGAAGGATTCCTGACCTATGGTGGTATGTCGGTCCGGGAGATGGAAGCCATCACAGTTGGTCTTGAAGAGACTATGGATGTGGATATGGTCAATCAGGGGCCACAATTCATTGAGTATATGGTCACTGAGTTACAGAAAAAAGGTGTTCCGGTTGTCACTCCTGCGGGTGGCTTGGGCTGTCATATCGACACCAGTGCGTTCCTGCCACATTTGCAGCAGACTGAATACCCGTCTGGTGCGCTGGCTTCAGCACTGTACCTGGTGAGTGGTGTTCGCGGCATGGAGCGAGGAACATTATCTGAGCAGCGTGAAGAGAACGGTGAAGAAACCCTGGCCCATTTGGAGTTGCTGCGACTTGCCGTGCCCCGACGGGTATTTACCATGTCCCATCTAAAGTATGCCATTGACCGTATTGCCTGGCTCTATGAGAACCGGGATCTGGTCGGTGGACTGACCTTTGTTGAAGAACCGAAAATTTTACGATTCTTTTTTGGTAAACTGGACACTACTACAGATTGGCAAACTAAACTGGTAGCTAAATTTAAAGAGGATTTTGGGGATAGTCCCTAGGTTTAAAAAACTGGCCAATCCTTTCTTTCACCCTCTGGAGTTTCGAGTGTTATCTCACAGAGGGTAGAAGGTCGTCGGCGAGTAGAGACACAACTATTTGGCAGGGTCAGATGCTTGGTGGTTGGGTATCTGGCGATTGCGCACAAGGTCATTGAGAAACGCGAGTGAACTATTATCAGTCACTCGCGTTTTTATTTTGTTTGCCTGAGGATCTGATAGGACAGAGAATCTGAGCGAGTGGCATTTGCTGGCGGCTCAATCTTTTTTATTTAAAGGAAAACTGGCGGGATTTATCGCGCTGCAGGTTCGCTATGTCAATGCCTGCGCATTATTCAGGGCATTTCGTACCCAAGCTGGCTTGGCTGCGAGGCAGTGGATACGTCAGCAATCAGTTGAGTAAAAGTACTGGCGACGCTTGCTTTATTTATAACAGACCACCTGATTTCTACCCTTTTCTTTTTCCTGATAGAGCGCCTTGTCAGCCTGTGTAAACAGGGTTTCGATACTGTTGCCTAAGGTGAATGCAGTAATGCCAAAGGAGGCCGTGACTGGTTCATTTTCGTCGATAAATTTTAGCTTGAGTGTGGCGATTTTTTCGCGGATATTGTTCATCGCGATCTCTGCTTCCTCGAGATTGGTTTCAGGAAGCAGAATAACAAACTCCTCTCCGCCAAAACGTGCCACGAAATCTGTTTCCCGAATTGACTGTGTTAATTCTTTGGATATGGCCTGGAGCACCTTGTCACCGACTAGGTGCCCGTATTGATCGTTTACCCTTTTAAAATGGTCGATGTCCAGTACCACCAAACATACGGGGTTCTTGTAGCGCTTAAACCGTTCCCACTCCATTAAGACACGTTCATCCAATGCTTCCCTGTTCGGTAGTTTGGTGAGTACGTCCGTCGAGGCCTTTATTTGCTCGGCTTTTAATCGTTTTTTTATGGCACCGGTTTCGTTTTCCATTAGGGAAAGCTTTTCCGTCATCGCCTGTAGTTGTTTGTCGGCCTCTAGCTGGCGAGCCCTTTCCGCTTCCAGTAACTCATCCATTGATGTCGTGATACGTGATATATGCTGTTGTACCGAATGCTTAAATGTAGCAATGTCTGTCGCTTGCTCCGCTTCGTTGGAAATAGCGCCTACCTGCTGTCTTACCTGTTCATCAAATTGGCTATTCGCTCCGCGCCAGCTTTCTTCAGCAGCTGATCCCTGAGTGAGGGAATCGTTTATTCCCAATATTTGTTTCTCAAGCGCGTATAGAAAATTTTCAAAATCCTGCTGCATTCTGGTAACGAATTGTGCGATAAAATCAGCCAGTTTATGAAGGGTAGGCTCCAGCTCAGCCGCACTGGTTAAACGGTTTAGTTCCTCCAGAAGATCAAGTGCATCAGCTTTGTCGCTTTTGTCTTCAATGAGTTTGTCGATCAAGTTGGATAACGAGGTGCGGATATTATCCAGATTTGGCGAGTCTGGCGAATCGGAGTTGCTTTTAACGTCGCTTGATGGCTGCCGGCTTAATTCATCGACTTGGTGTTCATGGGTAGGCGTATCTTCTATTTCTGGAGCATCCACATTTTCCGGAGTACCCACGTTGCCACTGGATTGTGGAGAGTTGTCGGTCGAAGCTGCTGAGGCGTCAAATTCAGTTTTTTGAGTTGTAGCGTTAGTCGCAGAGTCAGCCGCAGAGTCAGCCGCAGATTCAGAACTATCGAACAGACGGGAAAAGAACCCTTTATCCCTTGTTTCCTGTGGGCTGGCGGCAGAGAGCCTGTCGTCGATCACCAGCTGTTGGAGTCTGGCGTATTCCGCCAGCAATCCCGTATGCTGGTCGCTGACCCCTTTGCTTGAGTTTAGTTGTTTAATAAACTTTGATAATGTGGCTTTGTTGCTTTTGCTCAGACCGTTCAGATTGAGCAGCTGCTGAACTAAATCCTTCAAGGCAATCATGCCCTGATCT
>CBDUGR010000177.1:0-5380 GCA_965366515.1 uncultured Gammaproteobacteria bacterium
ATGTAATTACTATAAAGTCGCAGATTGAAGACTTAAAAGACAAGCGTGAAGAAGAGCTGTCAAAACGAACGGAAGTGGTTGACCAGGAAAACCCGGTCATGCAATCGTTGGAATTGAGTCATAGTCAAGCGGAAGCTCAGGTTGCAGCTCTGGAGGCGCGAGTCAGCTCCTACGATTCCAAGGTAGAAAACCTGAAGAAATTGGTACATACCATTCCTGCGATTGAAGCTGAAATGGCGGATCTTAATCGCGATTACGGTGTTATAAAGAAAAAACACCAGGAGTTGCTCAATAGAAGGGAGCAGGCCTCCATCACACAGAAAGCAAGCCAAGCGTCCGATGATATTGAATTTAAAGTGATTGATCCTACTCGAGCGGCCTTTGAGCCATCCGGACCACCGCGTATACTCTATATGAGTGCGGTTTTAGCAGCCGGTTTGGCGGTGGGCGTAGGTGTTTCACTTTTGTTGGTGCTGATCCGGCCCACTTTTGCCAGCGTTAAGATGTTGGCCTTGCAGACCGGCATGCCTGTATTGGGTACGGTAGCGTATGTCAGAACAGAAGAGCAGTTCAAGGCGCAGCGGCGCTATACCTATCTGTTTCTGGGGGCGGCCTTTATGTTGTTGGTGGTATTCTCCAGTTTGCTGCTCTACCAGTTGTTAATGTTAAATGCAGCTGGCGCATCGTTGCTGTAATTTGAGATTTTGATATGGATACCATTGAAAAAGCACTAAAAAAACACCAGTCAGAAGCCGATAGTCAGCCGCTCAACGAGGCATCAGATAATGGCGAGTTGAGCGCTGAGCATGCTGATAATGAAGCCTTTGTGGAACCTGAAAGGCAACTTGAAAATGAACAGGTCGAGCAATTTGAGAAGGCACCAATTGAACCGGAACCGTTAGATCAAATAATCCAGGAGCAATCTGCAGGTGGGCGAATACATGGGCAAGTTGCGGATTTGGAGTTGGATTTTGATGTTTTGGGAAAAATGGGCATCATCATGCCTGATGACAAAAGAAGTCAGCTGAAAGAAGAGTATAAGCATATTAAGAGGCCGTTATTGCAGAAGGCTGCGCTTGAGGGTAATCAGCTGACGCATAGCAACCTGATTATGGTAACCAGTGCTCATTCCGGTGAAGGTAAAACTTTCAGTTCTCTTAACCTGGCGATGAGCATCGCTGTAGAACGCGATAGAAGGGTGTTGCTGATTGATGCCGATGTGGTTAAACCAAGTCTGGATGGGATGCTCAATGTAAAAGGTCGCCCGGGTTTGGTAGATTATCTCAACGGTGAGCTTAGTGATTTTGCGGATGCCATGATAAAGACAAATGTAGACAATTTAACTGTTGTTCCCGCGGGTCGAGCGCACCATTTAACCCACGAGCTATTGGCCAGTAACGCCATGAGGGATCTTGCCAATGAAATGGCAAGTCGTTATCCGGATCGCATTATTATTCTGGATTCACCACCAGTATTAGCGACCAGTGAAGCGAAAGTACTATCGCGTCTGGTTGGGCAAATAGTGTTAGTGGTAGAGCAGGATAAAACGTCACAAACTGCGGTTAAGGATGCCATCGAATATTTGGAAAAAGATAAAATTACAGGATTAATTCTGAATAAATCCAAAACAGCCAGTGAGACTTACTATGGCTATTATTACGGTGAAAATAAATAGTTTTCAGATATTGGGGATACCGCTATCAAATCGCTCAATTATTACTTAGATGCGTTTAGCAAGATTCGGATAAAAGGGCTTAGCTCTCGTTATCAAAGCTGCGGCCTATTGGGGGTCTGGCTTGTGCTATCTGGCTCGGCCTATAGTGCGAATTGGGATATCAAGCCTTCTATTACATTGCGAGAAATCTATTCAGATAATATTGCTCTGGAAGATGAACAGAAAAATGATGATTGGGTAACCGATATCTCGCCCCGCGTGCTAATTACAGCTGATGGCAACAGACTAGATCTGCAATTTGATTATAGTTTGCAAAACCTGATTTACAGTAACGACAGTGACCGTAATAACTCCAATCACCGGTTGAATACAAGCCTCAAGACTGAGTTGGTAGAGGACTTGCTGTTTTTCGATGCAAGAGCCCGTGTCAGTCAGCAGCTGGTGGATATTCGAGAAGGGCTTTCTACGGATAGAATTAGCGGTTCGCAAAATGCGGAAGATGTCTATGGCTATTCTCTGAGCCCCTATTTTACGCCGAAACTAGGCGACTATCTGAGCGCAGAAATTAGATATACCTACGATTATGTCGACAGCGAAGATGATAACAACATTAATAGCTTCTCGGATGACAGCGAAGGCGATCATTTTAGCGTCAAGTTGGAGAATGGCCCTGAACTGGCAAATCTATTCTGGAATGTGAGTTACGATTCCCGTGAAGTTGATTATGGCGATGGTGACCGCACAGATACGGAGAGATTAAGGGTAACAGCTGGATATTGGCTGACGCGCTACTGGGCTGTTGAACTGATCAGTAATGATGAGAATAACGAATTTATCGGTGATAGAGGCGATAACGATCCGGACGACAGCTACTATGGCGCGGGGTTTAGGTGGCGACCTTCAGAAACTTTTAATCTGAGTTTGGCCTATAACGATAGAACGGATCCGCGCCGGGACGAGGATGATTCCTTTGTTAGCGGTAAGCTTGAGTGGAACCCGACACCCCGTACTGATCTAAAGGCTGAGTTCGGCAATCGATTTTTTGGGGAAACCTATGATTTTAGTTTTAGCCACAGGATGAGAAGATCCAGCTGGCAGCTAAGTTATAGTGAAGATATCGGAGATTTTAGACAATCTTTTCTGGATTTTGGAACAACTGGCAGTCTGGTGTGCCCGCTTGGCGTGACGGATTTCCAGCAGTGTCGTATCTTTGATCAAAATCAACCGCCTGGAATCGGTGAACAAGTGATCGGTTCGAGAGACCAGCTTCCGTCAATCACAAGCGACACCTATATCAGCAAGACTCTTAGAGCTTCATGGAGTATCAAGGGTGGCAGGAATATTATTACGTTCAATGTCAGCCGCGAACGCCGAGAGTTCATTGGTGACAATGAGGAAGAGAAAGATCTGGACATTAATGTTAGTTGGTCTTATCAACTGGCACCGCGCTCACTCTCTGTGATTTCACTTCGCCATGGACAGGAGAAGTTTGAGGAGGGTGAAGAGTATGATGACTATACAGCCTCCTGGACGTTATCTACGTTGGTAGGGGCGAAGTCAAAGCTGGCACTACAGTTGTATCATGCAACGCGTGATGCCGGGATGCGTTTTAATAACTATGATGAAAACAGAGCAACATTGTCGTTTCAGCACGACTTTTAGGTTCCCTATATCCGTGGTCTCTTTCGGGAGCCATAGCCATTCTGGTTTCTATTGGGATAGGTTAGAGGCCGAGTCATTTACCAAGAGTTAAAATATATATAATGTACGAAGCCTTTTACAATCTATCGACCAAGCCCTTTCAACTCAGCCCGGATCCGCGGTTCTTTTTCGATAGCAGTGTCCATAAACGGGCAATGTCCTATTTACGTTATGGATTAAGCCAGGGCGAGGGGTTTATCGTCATAACCGGCGGTATAGGTACCGGCAAGACGACGTTGGTAAGAAACCTGTTTTCAGAATTGGATCAGCAAAAAATTATCGCCGCACAGCTGGTGACCACCAATCTGGATTCGGATGAGCTGCTCAAAATTATTTCCTCATCATTTGGTTTACCCCACGAGGGCTTATCGAAGGCATCGCTGCTGAAACAGTTCGAGAGTTTTCTGAAGAAATGTGATTTTCAGGACAAACGGGTGCTGCTGGTTGTTGATGAAGCGCAAAACCTTCCGATAGAAGCCGTGGAAGAGTTGCGCATGTTATCTAATTTTCAGACTGACAAGCGCTCACTGATTCAGAGTTTTCTGCTTGGTCAGGAAGAGTTTAGGAAAACAGTACAGTCGCCGGGGATGGAGCAGTTACGCCAGCGAATTATTGCTTCATGTCACTTGAGTCCACTCGATAAAAAGGAAACACGGCTTTATATTGAGCATCGGCTTAAAGAAGTGGGCTGGTCTTCACGTCCCGTTATTACGGATATTGCATTTGAGTTGATCCACAATTTTACCAATGGGGTTCCCCGGCGTATAAATGTGTTTTGTGATCGATTGTTGTTGTACGGCTATCTGGAAGAGTTATTCGTATTTAAGCCCGAGGTGATTAATATTGTTGCCGAAGAGCTGGCCAACGAGGTAGCTAGCCCCGAGGATTATGACGAGGAAGAGAAATCTCCAATCGCTGCAAAGAAAGCGGCGCCAAAACCGGTTGCGGCCAATAAAGATCTCGAGCGGGAAATTAAGCATATCGAAATGGTAGTGGATTCACTTCAATCTGCCATGCAGGACAAGCTTAGCCTGCTAAAGCAGGCGCTCAGTTTATTGAAGAAATAGCGCAATACGTTTCAACAGGATTTTTATTCAATTCATCTAAAGGAATGAACAAATTATGTATCAACTAATTTGTATTGTAGGTGCTCGGCCCAATTTCATGAAAATTGCGCCGGTGATTGAAGCGATTAAAAACGAAACTCAATCGATAAATGTAAAACTGGTGCACACCGGGCAGCACTACGACGAAAGTATGAAGCATCAGTTTTTTGAGCAATTGGGAATTCCCGAGCCGGATATTGACCTGGAAGTAGGCTCTGGCTCTCACGCCGTTCAAACGGCAGAGGTGATGAAACGCTTTGAACCGGTGATGGATGATTTGAAAGCCGATGCTGTCCTGGTTGTGGGCGATGTTAATTCAACGATCGCCTGTGCATTGGTTGCAGTAAAAAAAGGAGTTCCGGTTATTCATGTCGAAGCAGGGTTACGCAGTAATGATCGGGCCATGCCAGAAGAGATTAACCGTGTGCTGACGGATCAGATATCTGACCTGTTATATACCACGGAGCGTAGCGCCGAAAATAATCTTGTGCGCGAGGGTATCGCAGCGGAGCGTGTACGTTTTGTCGGTAATGTGATGATTGATACATTGAAAAAACACCTGACCAAGGCAACCCCGGCTAACGATACGCTTAGTTCAATTCCGGGTGGTGAAAAGTTGGTTGCCGAAAATCAGGGTTTCGCGTTGCTTACGATGCATCGACCGTCGAATGTCGATGAAAAGGAGACATTAAAGCCTTTATTGGAAACGATTGCACTCGCCTCAAAGCAGATTCCGATTGTATTTCCCGTACATCCGCGAACAGCCTCGAAAATAGAGGAATTTGGTTTGTCCGGGTTGATCTCTGAGGCAAATATAATTACCACAGGACCGATGGGGTATATGGAACTGTTGGGGTTGATGTCCGGTGCCAAACTAATATTGACTGACTCAGGTGGT
>CBDUGR010000178.1:0-5369 GCA_965366515.1 uncultured Gammaproteobacteria bacterium
TACGGTAAGCTCGCAGCTTTAATCCAGGGGTTATTCTGATAGACCATCTAACAATAATCAGGGGCACCAATTGTGTTAGAAATGATTAAATCCGGCGGCTGGCTCATGCTGCCCATTATCCTTTGTTCTGTGCTGGCTTTAGCTATTGTGCTGGAACGCTTCTGGACGCTGAGACCTAACCGCATTGCACCCAAGAATCTGCTGGCAGAGGTATGGGCCTGGATTCGCGGCAATGAATTGACTGCGGAACGGATGAAGCAGTTACGAACGACCACTCCACTTGGAAAAATATTGGCAGCGGGGCTATCAAACTCCAAGTATGGTCGTGACATCATGAAGGAGAGTATTCAGGAGGTGGCGAGTCACGTTATTCATGAAATGGAGCGCTATTTGAATACCCTGGGAACGATCGCCTTGATTACTCCATTACTAGGTTTGCTGGGTACGGTGATCGGGATGATCAAAGTGTTTACTGCGATTATGATTCAAGGAACGGGTAATGCCAGCGTGCTTGCCGGGGGGATTTCTGAGGCGCTTATTACAACAGCTGCCGGACTGAGTGTGGCAATTCCAACACTCATCTTTCATCGGTTATTTCAAAGAAAAATCGATGAACTGGTCATCCATATGGAACAGGAGGCGGTCAAGCTTGTGGATGTGTTTCATGGTGATCGTGGTAAAGAAGAACCGGCTGGAAAGAACGGGGATTAGTCGCAATGATATTTCGTCGCCAGCGGCGCGAGGAAGTTGGGGTTAACCTGACGCCATTGATTGATGTGGTTTTTCTGCTGCTGATCTTCTTTATGGTGTCAACGACCTTTAAAAAAGAGTCTCATATCAGTTTGAATTTGCCCGAGGCGAGCGGTGAGGCAATTTCTGAAAAGGATAATCAGGTTGAAATCATCATTAATGCCAAAGGAGAATACGCCGTTAATGATCAGATGCTGGTTAACAATAAAATTGATACGCTGCGAGCTGCGATTAATGCGGTAGCAAGGGGCGATACTAGCCTGCCGCTGATCATTTCGGCAGATGCCATCTCGCCTCATCAGTCTGTAGTCACCGCAATGGATGCTGCGGGGCAGTTGGGCTTTGTAAATTTGAGTATTACCACCCGTCAACCTGAGACCACGGAATAACCCACGGCCTTCTTTTGAGCAGGAAATCGAAAATAGCAGATAAGCTGGTGCAGGCTTGGTATCAGGGGAGTCCATGGTTATCTCTGCTTAAACCGCTCTCGGCCGTATTTCGTCGACAAGCCAGAAAGCGTCGGGCGGCATATTTAAATGGTAGAAAACAATCCTGGCAAGCGCCAGTGCCAGTGGTTGTCGTGGGTAATATTACGGTGGGCGGTGTCGGTAAATCACCGTTGGTAGCTCGTTTGGCGGAAATATTGAAGGAAAAGGGCTATAAGCCAGGAATTGTAAGTCGGGGTTATGCCAGTCAGGCGCCTGATTACCCCTACTTAGTTGAGGTGGATTCCAATCCAGTTGCCAGTGGTGATGAGCCGCTGATGTTGGCGCGTGCTACCCTCTGTCCGGTAGTCATTGATGCCAACCGGGTGGCTGCCGCGCAATATCTGCTAAAAAACTGCGACTGCGACCTGATACTGAGTGATGATGGCATGCAGCACTACGCATTAGCCCGAGACATTGAAGTGGCTGTGGTGGATGGGAAGCGCGGTTTGGGGAATGCTCTGTGTCTACCGGCTGGCCCACTAAGGGAACCCCCGGATAGGCTCAGTACGGTTGATTTTGTGGTATTTAACGGTGCTTGCGAAGCGCTAGAGATGCCCGGCTACTCCATGAATCTGATTCCATATGAGCTAAGGAATCTGGTTACAGAGGAAGTTCTGCCGGTTGATGCGCTGGTTGAGCACCATCAGGTGCATGCAGTTGCGGGAATTGGAAATCCCGATAGATTTTTTGAAACACTAACTTCCCTGGGGTACAACATCCAAAAATCTGCTTTTCCTGATCATTACGCCTTTAAAACATCCGATTTTATTTATAATGATGCTTTGCCGGTTATTATGACCGAGAAGGATGCTGTAAAATGCAGATCAATAGCCCACAAACAATGCTGGTATCTCGCCGTCAGGGCAGAGCTGTCAGACGACTTTCAAGACAAGCTGGTTGAAGCGATTGGCTTAGTCGATAAGAACAGATAGATAACCATTAGGATGACCCATGGATAAGCGATTGCTGAATATACTGGCCTGCCCAATTTGCAAGGGTGAGCTCAAGCTGGATAAAGAGAAAAGTGAGTTGATCTGCAAGTTTGATGGGTTGGCTTTCCCGATTCGAGACGATGTTCCCGTCATGCTGGAGCAAGAAGCGCGCACGCTCTCCACCGATGAACGATTGGATAAGAAGTAACCAAGCCAATGTCATTTAATGTAATTATCCCGGCACGATATGCCTCGTCACGCCTGCCAGGTAAGCCGTTACTGGATATTGCCGGTAAACCAATGCTGCAACATGTTTATGAACAGGCCCGTCGAAGTGGTGCTGCGCGGGTAATCATTGCTACCGATGATGAGCGTATCAGATCTGCTGCCGAGGGTTTTGGCGCTGAAGTATGTATGACCTCTGATAAACACGTTTCGGGAACGGATCGTGTGCAGGAAGTGGTAACTAAGTATGCCTTTAACGAGCAAGATATTATCGTCAATGTGCAGGGCGATGAGCCTTTAATCCCGCCTGGAAATATTGAGCAGGTTGCGCAGTTGCTTGCTGCAGATGCAGAAGCTGGGATGGCGACACTGAGTGAACCGATAGCAGATCTTCAGGAATTGCTGAATCCCAATGCGGTGAAGGTGGTGTCCGATAAACAGGGGTATGCGATCTATTTCAGTCGTGCCCCCATCCCCTGGGCAAGGGATGATTTTGGTGACGGACAAAACTTGGAAAATAAGCTGGTCCGACTGCCGGATCATGAATATCAACGCCATATCGGTATTTACGCTTATCGGGTTGGATTCCTGCATCAGTTTGTGCAATGGCCGCTATCGCCCATCGAAGCGATCGAGTCCCTGGAGCAGTTGCGGGCCATTTGGAATGGTGTGCGTATCAAGTTGGCTCCGGCTATCGAACCGCCGCCGGTCGGTGTTGATACCGAGCAGGATCTAGCAAGGGTACGGGCAATATTGTCTGCACCGTAAATAATGCATAGTAAAAAACCATAATCTGATGAGACTTTTTTGTTATTGACTATGACTAAAGTGCTTTTTGTATGTTTGGGAAATATCTGTCGCTCACCGACGGCCGATGCCGTTTTAAAAAAAATGGTGGCTGAAGCGGGTCTTGAGGACCTAATCAGCGTGGATTCTGCTGGAACTGGCAGTTGGCATATCGGGCATCCACCCGATCGGCGAGCGACTGCTGCCGCTGCGCAACGGGGCTATGATCTCTCACTTCTGCGAGCCCGCCAGGTTGTGAAGGATGATTTCTCTCAATTTGACCATATTCTAGCGATGGATACGCAAAATCTTGCCGATCTGAATGCCATGTGCCCACCGGGTCGAAATGAGAAAGTTCGATTGTTTTTGGACTATGTACCCGAGGCAGGACTTACCGACGTGCCTGATCCTTACTATGGAGGTGAGGATGGCTTTGATCATGTATTGGACCTGGTTGAATCAGCTGCTGCTGGTTTGTTGAATCAGTTAAATCAGCATCGCTAGTTACATTCCCCCAGCCTAAGATGCAATTTGAAACCGAATATTCCCTGAAACCTCACAACAGCTTTGGCTTTGATGTGAAAGCCAGCTTTTGGGCGAGTGCACAATCGATTGATGATATTCGAGATGCACAGCGGTTTTGTCAGAAAAACTCGCTGCCTTTGCTGGTGCTGGGGGAGGGTAGTAACGTGGTGCTCGTCGAGAATTATCCTGGCCTGGTCTTGAAGATTGCTATTCAGGGGAAGGCAATCATTAAAGTGGACGAGGCGAAGGTTTGGCTCAAAGTCGGTGCCGGTGAGCATTGGCACTCGCTGGTTCAATGGACTCTCGATAATGAACTCTATGGCCTGGAGAATTTGGCATTGATACCCGGTACCGTTGGCGCCGCACCTATTCAAAATATTGGTGCCTATGGGGTAGAGCTCAAAGAGAGTTTCGATAGCCTGGATGCCGTTTGCCGTGAAACTGGAGAGTTGGTTTGTTTTAATAAAGAAGAGTGTGATTTCGCCTATCGGGACAGTGTCTTCAAGGGGACGTTGCGTGATCGCTATATTATTTCTCACGTAACCTTGTGTCTGGCTAAAACGCCTGATCTAAAGACAGGTTATGGTGATATTAAAACCGAATTGGCATCGATGGGTGTGGTGGAGGCGGATGCGAAATCGGTCGCCGAAGCAGTGGTGCGGATACGGCAACGCAAGCTGCCCGATCCCGAGGTAATCGGCAATGCGGGAAGCTTCTTCAAAAACCCGATCATTAGTCATGAAAAATTTGCTCAGCTTCAGGTAAAGTACCCGAATATCATTGGTTATGCCGAGGGTGATTTGGTTAAGGTTGCTGCTGGTTGGTTGATAGAGCAATGTGGCTGGAAAGGATATCGATCGAATGATGCCGGGGTGCATGATCAGCAGTCATTGGTATTGGTTAATTATGGCAGTGCAAATGCTGTGCAGATATTAGATATTGCACAAAAAATATGTAGTTCCGTCAGGGACTCCTTTGATCTTGAATTGGAAGTTGAGCCGAGAGTTTATGGAGTGGGCGTTAGATAAAGGTTAGTTTGGAAAATTCTGAAAGGATGTTCTGTTTTTGGGACTGCAAAATTTGTTGCAGCATAGCTTGAATAATCTGTATATATTAGCGCACGTCAGGTAGCGATCAGGCTTAGTAAAAATATGAAATTAAAGGAAATAATTATAACCAAAGAGTAGCCACCCGCATCAATCAGACACGGATGGCTCTGTTTTTTATTACACCTTTTGATCCGTTTCCAGCGGCTGTTCACTTACAGAAGCAGCTGCGTCAGCAGATTCAGCGTCCGGACTGGATTCTTTATCCTTGTCTGACGTTACCAATGTCGAAACCGAAGTTGCATCCTGCAGCACTTGGGGGTCAGCCTCAGCTAAATTCCCACTCTTTACGTCCTCTTTAATCGCCGTCACCTCAACCTGCTCAACCTTTTCTGATTTAACAACTTCAAGATCTACGCTATCAGCAGGGGAGTCGATTTTCTCAGGCTCAATAACGGCAGCCGGTGATTGAGTTTGCTCTGCTTTCACTGTTTCCACAGCGGCAACTTCCTGGATAACAGGGGTACTCTCGTTTTTTTCCGCATTGCTATTTTGGGTAGCAGTCAGTTGAGCTTCCTGCTCAAGCTGGCGCTTGCGAATTTCACGAGGGTCGTTAG
>CBDUGR010000179.1:0-5364 GCA_965366515.1 uncultured Gammaproteobacteria bacterium
TCGTTGATGCTTTTAAAGTATGCGGCAATATCTCGGTTATTGCTTCCAATAACCTTCAGTAAAGCGCTGTGTTCAGAATCAATGGTCTGCAATTTGTTTAACAGCTGAAATTGAGGGGAAACCTCAAGAGGAAAGATAACCCTGCCCGATTTTATCTGTTCGGGATCGATTTCCTCGAATTCCAGAAACGCCACGTCCTGAATACGATAAAAATCCCTATTATCCTGTACACCTGTTGTCATTCAGTTAAAATCCGCTAATTCGTAATCTATTGCTCATCTGACTGATTGGTCATAGAGAACTTTATTCTAAAACCCTTATAAGTATAACAGTTTAATGGATTCTTTCAGCTACATGGAAATATTTGCTAACACTAAAGTTCTGGGCTAATCATGTATCGAATGTTGCCTTTCTTCATCGGATTGCGTTATACCCGCGCTAAACGCCGAAACCACTTTATTTCTTTCATCTCAATGACGGCCATGCTGGGCATGATACTGGGCGTTGCGGTGTTAATTCTTGTACTTTCGGTAATGAATGGATTTGACAGGGAGTTGCGAGAACGAATATTGGGTATGGTTCCGCATGTATCCCTCCATACCAATGGGTCGATTCAAGATTGGAAGTCAGTGACAGAAGCGGCGAGTCAAGACAGTGAGGTAGTGGCTGCGGCTCCATTTATACAGGGGCAGGGTATGTTAACCCATGCCGGGACTGTGCATGGCGTTCTGGTTAGCGGCATACTTCCTGAATGGGAGCATGGAGTATCTATTATTGGGCAACACATGCTTGAAGGCGAATTGGAGGAGCTGCAAGCGGGCGAATTCGGGATCATTCTGGGCGAGTTGCTGGCTCGAAATTTACGGGTTAGCAAGGGCGACAAGGTCACGCTGGTTTTGCCCGAGGCAACGGCTTCGCCGGCGGGTATACTGCCTAGATTAAAGCGCTTTAAGGTACAGGGCATTTTTAAAGTTGGCGCGCAGCTGGATAGTAATATGGCGCTGGTTCACCTTACTGATGCTGCCAAGCTATATCGGTTGGGTGAGGGTGTGCATGGTATTCGCCTAAAACTCAAAGATTTATTTAAAGCAGGAGAGGTCGGTTGGCGCATCGCTTCCGCTTTGCCTGGGCGATACTGGGCAAGTGACTGGACCCGCAGTCAGGGTAATTTGTTTCAGGCGATAAAGCTGGAAAAGACAATGATTGGCTTATTGTTATTGATGATTGTAGCCGTGGCAGCCTTTAATATAATTTCCACGCTGGTTATGGTGGTCACAGATAAGCGAGCGGATATTGCGATCCTGCGTACGATGGGGGCAAGCCCCGGAACCATTATGGCAACTTTCATGGTTCAAGGCGCTGTTATTGGTGTCATTGGTACATTACTGGGTACTTTGCTGGGTACGATCTTAGCCCTGTCGGTCAGTGATGTCGTAGCATGGCTGGAGCGCACACTCAATATTCAGTTTTTGAGTTCGGATGTTTATTTTATTAGTTATATTCCATCACAACTTCTACTGGAGGATATTCTTATAGTAGCGTCTTCTGCATTAGGATTGAGCTTCCTCGCAACCCTGTACCCTTCGTTGAGAGCCGCGAAAATACAGCCGGCGGAGGCACTAAGATATGAGTAGTTTGGACGCGGGCGAAATCGTATTACGCTGTGAAGACCTATGTAAAAGTTACCATGAAGGGCCGAGAGATTTGGCGGTACTCAATAGCATCAATTTGTCAGTTAAACGCGGTGAACGAATCGCCATCGTGGGTGCTTCGGGGTCAGGTAAGTCAACACTACTTAACCTGCTGGGTGGAGTTGATAATCCCGACCGAGGTTCTGTTTGTCTAGGTGGACAGGATCTAGCGAAAATTTCGGAAAGAGAGCGAGGAAACTTAAGAAATAAAAAGCTCGGATTTGTGTACCAGTTTCATCACTTGTTACCGGAGTTTACCGCGCTTGAAAATGTAGGTATGCCCCTTTTGATAGGTGGAAAAAGCCACAAAGAAGCGGCTGACGCGGCGATGGAATTGCTGGAAAAGGTAGGGTTGAAATCCCGCGCAGATCACAAACCACCGGAATTGTCAGGGGGCGAAAGGCAGAGAGTGGCCATCGCCCGGGCTCTGGTTATGAGACCGGATTGCGTGCTGCTGGACGAGCCTACGGGTAATCTGGATCGTAAAACGGCAGAGTCGATCCATGATCTTATGACGGAGTTAAATCGTGAATTTGCGATCAGTTTTATTATGGTGACGCATGATACTCAATTGGCGGACAGAATGGACTGCACCTACCTCTTGGAAGATGGAGCCTTGACGCTTGCAAGCGAGTCTTTTATTGCTTAAGGAACTAATCAGAGATTCCTTAGCTATTTGTTAGGGGCGAAGGCGACATAGAATCTGCAATTTGATTGATTGCGTCTTTCGCTAAGCCGAATGGGACTCGAAACTATTTAGAGCTTTTCGTGAGCAGTGCTTTTGATCGGTCCAACTGTCTTGTTTTGCTTTTACGCAGCTGTTTACGGATTTTCCAACGTGTAGTCACTTTCCAAACCCAAAACCAGTGAATGGTAAGGTAGCTGAGGTAACCAAATACCAGACCGCTGATTAGAGAGCCTAGTATCAAGGGTTTGCCTATAATGTCAAAATTCTTCGTCAGCCATCCCCAAATATCATTTATCTGGGCTTGCTGGTAGACTGCAGGATCGCCCAATAACAGGCTGCCAACCCAGTAATTAAAATAGAAAATAGGCGGCATAGTTATCGGATTGGTGATAAATACCAGTGCTACTGATAGTGCTAAATTGCGTTTAAATAAAATTGCCAAGGTTGCAGCAAGCAGTGATTGGAAGGGTATTGGCAGAAACGCGCAGAATATGCCAATAAAAAAAGCGCCGGCTACGGAACACTTGGTTAGGTGCCAGAGTTCAGACTCGTGAATACTGTCACCTAATAGCGCCAGATATCGGTTTTCTTTTATCTTGACGGGATCTGGGAGAATTCGCTTAAAAAATTTACGTGGCATACATTAAAATATCGTAATCCGCTAGGAGAAGGAACTCTTTATGCGCTCATGGATAATTAACTGCTGTATTGGCATTAGTGTCGTTACCTTCTGTCCAAAATTGCCAGAATTGAGCTGGCCACTTGCTTTGATCCTGCTTTCATTGACTCTTTGTGTCTTGGCCTCATTGAAGTATAAACCATTAAAACTTTTCGGTGCATTAAGTTTCGGTTTGATATGGGGTGTCATTTACGGTTGTCTTGGCCTGCATCAAATTATTCCCCATCAGTATGAAAATATTGATCTCATCGTTGAGGGTGAGGTCGTGGGTCTTCCTGATGTATCAGTAATAACAAACAATAGATCTCGGCAGCGCTTTTTAATGAATGTTCGCTCATTGCGGGATTCCGACGGAGCGGTAATCGATCAACAGATTAAAAAAATACGCCTTAACTGGTATCAGACAGATCAACGGGTAAAACCGGGTCAGTATTGGCGGCTAACGATCCGATTAAAGCGGCCTCACGGCTTTGCAAACCCCGGATCATTTGATTACGAATCCTATTTGTTTCGGCAGGGTATTGGTGCGACTGGTTATGTTCGAGCAGATTCGCAGAATCGACTTTTATCCGAGCCAGGATGGAATTCGCTTGCAGATCGTACGCGCTATGTTCTGGCGCAGAGATTGGAACAGTCGGGGGCGCAGACATCCTACCCGGAGGTGTTGCGTGCCCTGCTCATTGGCGATCGATCTGAAATGGATGGGGATTTGTGGCGCACGGTAACCCGAACCGGAACCAATCACCTTTTCGTGATCAGCGGTTTGCATGTTGGATTCATATCACTCTGCTTTTACTCGATCATCATGTTTACCAGTCGTTGTATTCTATTGGGTGCGCCCAGGATTGCGGCACAGCAGATTGCCTCCGTCGCCGCGCTACTCGGTAGTGCCGGATACTGCGCGTTAGCAGGCTTTTCTTTGCCCACCCAAAGAGCACTAATCATGCTTGCCATTATGTTGATGGGAAGAGTTTTTAAAAGACAGATCGATATTTATGACAGTTTTTTGGCTGCGTTACTTTTTGTTATGCTCTGGGATCCATTGGCGGTTAGGACGGTCGGTTTTTGGTTGTCCTTTGGGGCGGTTGCAGCTCTGATTCTGGGCTTTAAGGGCTACACGGGAACTCCGGGTTTTTGGTGGCGTTGGGGACGACCGCAGTGGCTGGTATTTCTTGTATTTATTCCCGGATTACTTTTTTTCTTTGGACAGTTCTCATTGATTTCGCCATTGGCGAATAGTTTTGCTATTCCATTGGTAGGCATGATTGTTGTGCCTCTGTGTTTGAGTGGGGGGCTGCTGTTGCTGTTGTCAGAGGATTTGAGCGCTAAACTACTGTTACTGGCAGATCAAGTTGTAGCGCTGGTGTTTAGGGGGTTGGCGATTTTGGAGCAATGGCCATTTGCTCTATTGGAGTTTAATCCAGAGCCCTTAAGTCTTGCTATTGCACTTATCGGCGTGATTTTACTGGCGTTGCCAAAGGGTTTGCCCGGCAGAGGGTTGGCGATTCTTATGTTGCTGCCTCTAGTTATCAAGCAGGATGATTTCAGTAAGAGCGGCACCTATGAGTTGACCGTATTTGATGTAGGGCAGGGACTTTCAGTGTTAGTTGAAACCGCTCGACATAGATTGATTTATGATGTGGGACCGCGTTACAGCGAAGCCTTTAATGCAGCAGATGCAGTACTTTTACCTTATTTTCAGAGAACAGATATCCGTTACCTTGACCGAATTGTACTGAGTCATAGTGATAACGATCATGCGGGTGCATTAGCGGATTTGGCCGCTCAGGTAGAGTTTGGTGATATTGTCGCAGGTTCAGAACCTCCGGCTTTGTTTTACGAACAGGTATCTGGTTGTAGTTCGGGGCGTAAATGGGATTGGGATGGTGTCGAGTTTATGCTGATGCAGGCGACGTCTGATGTCTGGAACAACGAAAATAATCGTTCCTGCGTGCTTAGGGTTGATAACGGTACCTTTGCTACTTTGTTGGCCGGAGACATTGAGCAGCAAGCGGAGTACTCACTGATCAACCAGTTTTCGGAGCAATTGAAGGCGAATTTGTTAATCGCCCCTCATCATGGCAGCCGAACCTCTTCAAGTGACCCATTTATCCATAAAGTCAGGCCAGATCAGGTTGTCTTTGCTGCTGGTTATAGAAATCGGTTTGGTCATCCGAAGCCGGATATAGTTGAACGATACCGATCTTTGGGGGCATCAACCTTGAGCACAGTTGATACAGGAGCGATCAGTTTGACGGCGCATCAGCAGGGTGTTGTAACCTATCGGTTATACCGCAATGAAAGGT
>CBDUGR010000180.1:0-5358 GCA_965366515.1 uncultured Gammaproteobacteria bacterium
GGATACTTCTTAACATGCAAAAAGTCCGAATCACGAAGATGCTTATCGCGCTCAGCATGATTACTATCTATGCTGGCAGCATCAATTTTAATACTGATTTTAGCTGCTTCAACGTTGTTTTCATCATAACTAAAAGTTCCTTCAATGTTATTAAAACGGCCTGTCAGCCAACTGTATCCCAAGTGCTTAATACGAAAATTTATCGAAGCGTGCATACCCTTTGAATCGACCACATAATCTGCGGCAAAAACCGGGCTGCTCATTGCCATGGCAAACAACATTACAAATCCAATCAATCGACTTACGTTCATTCTAATCTCCTGTTTTAATCTCGTTCCTGTTAACAATAATTTAGTTCTTTTTGCGCAAACCCAACATGCGTACCAAGGTCACATCCCTATCAACAAAATGGTGTTTTAATGATGCCAGAGTATGCAGAAGCACCAAAGCCATCATAACCCAGGCAACAATTTCATGGATTTCGCCCGCTATATCTTCCTGATTCTCAATCGCCGAGAAAGCTGCAGGCAGGGAAAAAACCCCAAAAAAAGATACACCTTTATCGTCGGCGGTCGAGATCAAATAGCCACTTAAAATGACAACCAGAGTCAGCAAGTACAGGCAAGTGTGCGCCATTCTCGAGCTGGTTTTTTCCCAATCTGAAAGTTTCACTGAGGGCTGCGGCATCTCATTACCCATACGCCATAGATAGCGCAACACCAGCAGCAAAAAAGTTAATAAACCCAGGCTTTTATGAAGATCGGGAGCCCGATTATACCAGGTGTCATAGTAGCCCAGACTCCGCATCCATATTCCCATGGCGAACAGGCCGATAATCAGCAGTGCTAAAACCCAGTGCAGCACTATGGCAACCCAGCCATACTCCTCTTTCGTATTTCTTAGCATTTTTATTTTATCGTTCAACCAAACCAAAGAATATCTGATGCTTGTTAAAACACAAAGTTGTGTAAAAGTTCAAAAATTGGATAGACAATTCGGATCAATATTATTTGTTCGAGCATTTCTATTAGGGCAGTGCTGATGACAGATCATGATGGTGTAGCGGAAAAGACTTTATCGTTTAATGCTTATTATCATCTCCAGCCCTTTCGATAGAGGAAGGCTGAACCTCTTGTTCGACACCGGCTTCTTTCTCTACCGACTCCTGCTCTCCCAATTCCTCGTCTGAAGCGGTACTTCGCTCATTTACCTGCTTGTCCTGTTGCGGCTCCGCTGTTGTCACTTCATCTTCAGCGTCTATTTCTTGCTGTTCCTGTTGTTGATAAGGGTCATCCACTGGCCGCTCAACATCTACATTTTCTTCTATGGAAAGATCCTTTGGCACATCCGTTACCGAGTCAGGATCATCTGCAGACCGCTCCGCTTCCGACGCTGAGTAGACGTCATCGGGAGTGACATCCGGCTCCATAATCGTCTCAATCATCGGTGGTGATTTTTCATGTAGCAGCAGCACCAGCTCTGCTTCGGAGCGAGACAATCCACAGCTTTCTACCAACTGATCAACATCGGCCCCCGTGGTGACCATTCGCATCGCCTGATTATAGGGTAATTCACCCTGATCACTCGTCTCCAGTCGCTGCTGCCTTTCCTTAATATCCCGCAAATCCTTCGCCAATTCCTGCACCTGTTTACCGACACCAAAAGTTCCATCCAGAATCGCCGACAACTCGTTTTGCTGTTCCTTGATCTGAGCCGCCAAATCGCTTTCCAGCCTAAACATACTTCGCCTTGTCAGCCAAACCATCGCTAGCGCAATCAGGCTAACAATGGCCAGGCAAGCTATCATTATCCATACAATTAATGACATAACTATTTTTTCTTATCGTCTTGAGTAAATAGCATACCACCCCCTTCAAGCTCTACCGCTTTAACACGGTTCTTCTCTTTCAGGAATGTACTTTCCTTAAGTTCACTCTGCTCTAACCCGAGTTCGCGCTCCTGTTCGGCGTCAATTCCATCGATACCTGTCACAGAGCGACGCACTCCCAAATTCTTCGACACAATGATCACCACTCGCCTGTTTTCGCTGCGTCCCTCTGCCGATTCATTCGTCGCTACCGGCTGAAACTCTGCATAGCCCACGGCAGCCAAACGTTCGGGGTCGACACCCTCTGAAGCCAGCAAACGCACTACCGTTGCCGATCTAGCCGCTGACAACTCCCAATTGGAACGAAAAAGCTCTGAATTAATGGGGACGTTATCTGTAAAACCCTCGACATGCACCGGATTTTCATAGCCACCCAGAATGCCTGCGATTTCCTGCAGGATAGGTATCGCTCTACTACTGGGCTGTGCACTACCACTGCTAAACAATAAACTCGAATTCAGTGAAATTTCAACCCAGGTTTCATTACCGTTAATCGCAATTTGTTTATCTTCAATCAGGTCTGCAAAGGCTGACTCTACCTGATCTGACAATTGGTTCAGCTGACTCTGTTGGGTCCCACCCTCGCTGTCACTGCCATCCACCCTCTCACCATCTTTGTAAGACTGCTCCGTTAAATCGATAAAACTGTTATTTACGTAGTCCTTTAAATTAACCGGATCGGCACTCGAGGAAGGCCTTTCCGGAACATCAAACGCACCAATTAATGTCTTTGACAACACTTTATACTTGCCTTCGTTAACCGAAGAAATCGAATACATAACGACAAAGAAGGCAAACAGCAGGGTAATAAAATCCGAATAGGATATCAGCCAACGTTCGTGGTTTTCCTGGTCATGGCTTGCATGGTTATCACGACGTGGCATACCAGCTATCTCTCTATGTAACCCTGGAGTTTCATTTCTATCGCCCTCGGGTTCTCGCCTTCCGCGATAGCTATTACGCCTTCCACAATCATCTCCCGATAGCGATACTGGTCCTGCACAACGCTTTTCAGTTTATTGCCAATCGGCAGAAACAGCAGGTTAGCAAAGCCCACTCCATAGATGGTCGCCACAAATGCGGTCGCGATCCCTGAACCCAGCTGGCTAGGATCGGCAAGATTACGCATCACATGAATCAAACCCATCACCGCCCCTATAATACCAATGGTCGGTGAATAACCTCCCATGCACTCGTAAAACCTTGCACCCTGCAAATCCCTTTGCTCCTGGACAAAAAGATCTACTTCCATGGTACGCCGAATGACATCAGGCTCGGTACCGTCGATCAGTAACCGTAACCCCTTGTTCGCAAAATATTCATGTTCTGTGTCTACCAGGGTTTCCAGTCCAAGCAGGCCCTCTTTGCGAGCCGTCATACTCCAGTTAATCACTTTACCGACCGTACCCGAGATATCGAATGAGGGAGGAACAAACACCCAGGAAAAGATCGATAATGCTCGCTTTAGATTGACATAGGAGGTCTGTAAAGTTGCCGCTCCCAGTGTTCCACCCACTACAATCAGCCCTGCCGGCAAGTTAAACAATGCCGCCATGCTGCCCCCTTCAATAAAATTACCGCCGAGAACTGCAGCGAATGCCAGAATGACGCCTACTATACTCAAAACATCCATCTAATTGCCCCGTTCCGGCATTACTGGGTTATGGGTCATGGTCTTCTCCCCACTCCGCCAGACGTGCACGTAACCGCAAAGCCGCCTGACTATGAATCTGACTGACCCGCGACTCACTCACGCCGATCACTTCACCAATTTCCTTCAAATTGAGTTCTTCACGATAATAGAGCGCCAGCACCAGCCTTTCTCTTTCCGGCAATGTCAAAATTGCCTCCGCCAGGCTCGCACGAAAAGCGTCACGCTGCACGTTCGCCATCGGTCCAATATCCGCAAAACCACTCTGCTTTTCAGACTGATCTTCACCGCTTTCAGGCACATCATCAAAGCTAAACAGACGAGTACCCGCGCTATCCATTAGGTGGCTGTAGTACTCATCCAGTGAAATACCCAGCTCCTGTGCCACTTCACTATCCTGCGCATCTCTTCCAGTAAGGCCCTCAACGGCTTTTATCGCCTCAGCAATGCGTCGCGCATTACGGTGCACGGAACGTGGTGCCCAATCCTCTTTGCGTACGTCGTCCAGCATAGCTCCACGTATACGAATACCAGCATAGGTTTCAAAACTGGCTCCTTTTGTCGCGTCATACTTGCGCGCAGACTCCAGCAAGCCCACCATGCCTGACTGTATCAAGTCATTCAACTGTACATTTGCCGGCAAGCGCGCCATTAGGTGATGCGCCATACGTTTTACCATCGGCGCATACTGGGCAACGGTTGCCTCGGCATCAACCCGGGGTTCTGAGGTGCCGGACTGTTTGTACATAGTTAACTTTTGCATGGGTAACATAAGCTATAAATCGACTTCCAAATAATCAGGCTCAGTTATGGCGGGCTATACACCCACTTCACTTTGAATAAGCCGCTCGATAAAAAATTCCAGATGTCCCTTCGGTGATTTTGGCAAAGGCCACTTATCAATTTCATTCGCCAGATCCCTGAATGCCAGGGATGATACCGCTCGCGGATAAGCCGCATATACTGGCTGGCGCTTTTTGACCGATTTTATTAACAGATCATCAAAGGGAATTGCACCGACAAATTTCAACGCCACATTGAGAAACCGATCAGAAACGGTGCTGAGTTTTTGAAATATCTCCTGAGAGTCTTTTGGCGATTGCACCATATTCGCCAATATATTGAACTTAAAGATACCATGATCCCTGTTAAGTACCTTAATTAATGCGTATGCATCCGTAATTGAAGTAGGTTCGTTGCACACCACTACCAGCACCTCCTGAGCAGCGTGCACAAAACTGGTAACAGAATCTGAAATACCTGCGGCGGTATCGATAATCAGCACATCCAGCTTATCATCTATCTCGCTGAATGCCTGAATCAACCCGGAATGCTGAGCGGGTGTTAACGAAGCCATGGAGCGAACACCAGAGGATGCGGGCACAACTCTAATACCCATCGGCCCGTCGACCATGACATCCAACAGCGAGCATTCCCCTTCCAGGACATCAGCAATATTTCTGTCGGCCTGAATTCCCAACAATACATCCACATTAGCCAGCCCCAGATCTGCGTCCAGCAAAACAACTCTGCGTCCAAGCTTCGCCAGCGCCATGCTTAAGTTGACCGAAACATTGGTTTTGCCTATTCCACCTTTACCGCCAGTGACCGCGATGACACGTACTGGATTCACACGACTCATCGACTGACCACTCTATTTAGTGCTAATAAGCTCATATCTACTCTCAAAAGTGCACTCTTGATGCCAACTCTGGCGGTGCAGTATTAAATATACCCGACACCGGGGTAGTATCTGTGTCGCCGGACTCACAAAAATAGTCCACCAAGGCATCGGCCTTCGCTAATTCGATGTCATTTG
>CBDUGR010000181.1:0-5354 GCA_965366515.1 uncultured Gammaproteobacteria bacterium
GCTTTAAGCCACTTCTTGGGTTTGGCGCTGACGCCCTTGCGATTAGAACTGCTTCTATACGTGCCCACTTTGCTTTCCGGAGGAATAAGTTGATCGGGTCTACTGCCAATCAAATCGCTACGCCCCATGGAGATAAGTGCTTTACGCAGCAGTGGCCAGTTCTTTTGATCGTGATAACGCAGAAAAGCTTTTTGCAAACGTCGCTGATCAATATTTTTGGGCGTGTAGATTTTGTTGCTTTTATAGCTGATTTTTTTAAGTGGATCTCGTTCAGAGTGATACATGGCAGTCGCTAAGGACATGGGCGACGGATAAAAGGTCTGCACTTGATCGATACGGAATTTATTGCGCTTGAGCCAGAGCGCCAGATTCAACATGGACTCATCATCGCACCCCGGATGCGCCGCAATAAAATAGGGGATTAAATACTGTTTTTTACCCGCTTCTTTCGTATATTTTTCAAACATCCTTTTAAACTGGTCATAGGTCCCAATGCCCGGCTTCATCATGCGTGAGAGCACTTCATCTTCCGTGTGTTCCGGCGCGATTTTTAAATATCCTCCCACATGGTGCGTCACCAGTTCCTTCACATACTCCGGATCCCGCACTGCAAGGTCATAGCGCAGACCCGATGCTATGGCTATATTCTTAACTCCCTTTATCTTGCGCGCTTTACGGTACAGCTCGGTAGTCTGGCTATGATCCGTCTTCAGATTCTTGCAAATCGTCGGATACACACAGGACAAACGCCGGCAACCCGCCTGTATTTCCCGATCCTTGCAGTTCAGGTGATACATATTTGCTGTTGGGCCACCCAAATCCGAGATAGAGCCAGTAAAGTGAGGCACTTGATCACGAATCGCTTCGATCTCACGCAGTACCGACTCCTGAGATCTGCTTTGAATCACCCTCCCCTCATGCTCAGTAATCGAACAAAAGGTGCATCCGCCAAAGCAACCGCGCATGATATTCACCGAAGTGCAGATCATTTCATAAGCCGGTATTTTAGCTTCGCCATAGCTTGGATGCGGTCTTCTCTGAAAGGGCAGATCGAATATTTTATCCAGCTCTTCCGTTTCCAGCGGTATCGGTGGCGGGTTGATCCATACATCATGTAGGCCATGCTTTTGCACCATCACCCGCGCATTATGCGGATTTGACTCCTGGTGCAGTATTCGGGAAGCATGAGCGTATAATGCTGAATCCTTTGAAACTTTCTCAAAGGAGGGCAAGCGGATATAGGTCCGGCTGGGGTCCAATTTTTCCTTTGATTGCAGTGGCATGGGTACAATTCGAAGCGGCAGCGCTGCGTCTGTGATGCTCTCTTTAGCGGAGCAATTGGCGGGCTCACCATATTCGTAGGGGTTCGGAATAGCATCGATATTGGACGGCCAATCAATTCGAGTGGAATCCAATTCTGTCCAGTCCGAAGGGATAACTCTGGCAACCGCAGTACCCCGAATATCCTTCAACTGCTGCACGTTTTTGCCATTTGCAATCTGATGGGCGATTTCAGCGATTGCCCGCTCAGCATTCCCATAGAGCAAAATATCCGCCCCAGCATCAACTAACACAGACCGCCGAACCTCATCGCTCCAATAATCGAACTGCGCAATTCTACGAAGGCTGGCCTCTATACCACCGATTACAACCGGCACCTCACGGAACGCCTCCTTGCACCGCTGTGTGTAGGCAATAACTGAACGATCAGGCCGTTTTGCCGGTTCTGCGTTTGGGGTATAAGCATCATCATTACGGACCTTCAGATCCGCCGTATAACGGTTGATCAGCGAATCCATATTGCCGCCAGTAACACCGAAAAACAGGTTCGGTTCGCCCAGCGCTACAAAATCCTTGGTGCTATGCCAATCCGGCTGAGCAATAATGCCGACTCGAAATCCCTGGGATTCGAGAAAGCGCCCCACAACCGCCATACCAAAGCTAGGGTGATCGATATAGGCATCACCGGTAACAATTATGATATCGCAACTATCCCAACCCAACTCGTCCATTTCTGCACGGGACATTGGTAAATAAGGGGCAGTGCCATAGCACTCTGCCCAATATTTAGGGTAGGAAAAGAGGTTGGGGGCTGTATTCATTGAATTAGGATTATCTCTGCTTGCATTATCGCGATTGAAAGTGCGGTCAAGGTGCTCTTAGAGCACCAGACCAGACATTCAGACGAGAGACAGCTCACAGCAATTATTCCGTCCTGCTGGTCACTTCAAGCAGATGATATCCGAATTGGGTTTTTACTGGGCCCTGTACTTTATTGACCTCTGCACTGAACACCACCTCATCAAACTCTTTGACCATCATACCTGGGCCAAACTCACCCAGATCACCACCCTGTGCGCCTGAAGGGCAGCTTGAATGCTGCTTGGCCAGTTCTGTAAAATCCGCACCGCCTTCAATTTCATCTTTCAACTGCTGACACTTGTCTTCACTGCTTACCAGGATATGTCTTGCACTTGCTTTAGCCATTTTTCTACTCCTCATTAAATTAATACTTTAGATTAAGTTAGCTATTTATCTATTTGTTTATAAAGTAATTTATACTCCATAAAACTGATTATTTTCAATTTCACTCTGGCATTTTCAAGGCTGTCGCCGAGACCACTACCCCATTGTTATCGGCATAAACATATTCGCCAGGATTGAAGGTTACACCACCAAAAGTGACCGGCACATTCAAATCTCCTATGCCTCTTTTATCAGTTTTCAATGGAATGGCACCGAGTGCCTGTACACCTAAATCCAAAGCAGCAATGGCATCAACGTCACGTATACAGCCATAAATAATAAGGCCTTCCCAACCATTCTTCGCTGCATTCTCTGCGATCATGTCACCCAACAACGCTCGGCGTAAAGATGCCCCACCGTCGACCACCATGACTTTACCGACACCGTCAGTCCCCGCCGCTTCCTTTACCAAAGAGTTATCTTCAAAACACTTGATGGTTACTATCTCGCCGCCAAAAGAATCTCTGCCGCCATAATTATGCACCATGGGCTCTAGCACACGGACTGAATCTGGATAAGCATCACACAAATCCGGGGTTATATACTCCACTATCACTCCTTTATATTAACTAGTATAACGCGGGGTCACAGTATTACCCGAGGCCAGAGCCAAACTAACTCCGCTCCCTGCGGGTTGCGATCCTTAGTTTTAAAAATCAGACCTTACTTTCATTCGCCAGGAATAACCAGGTGTCCAGCACAGAATCGGGATTAAGAGAAACACTATCAATGCCTTCATCCATCAGCCATCTTGCCAGATCAGGGTGATCCGACGGCCCTTGTCCACAGATACCTATGTATTTGTTGGCCTTCTTACAGGCTTGAATCGCCATACTCAGCAGAATTTTTACTGCGGGATTACGCTCATCAAACAACCCAGCGACTATTCCGGAATCACGGTCAAGCCCCAGAGTTAGCTGGGTTAGATCATTCGAGCCAATGGAGAAGCCATCAAAATACTCTAAAAACTGATCAGCGAGCAATGCATTAACCGGTAATTCGCACATCATTATAACACGCAAACCATTCTCCCCTCTCTTCAGCCCGTTTTTCGCAAGCAGCTCGACGACTCCTTTCGCTTCCCCGACTGTTCTGACAAAGGGTACCATCACCTCAACATTGGTCAGGCCCATCTCATTGCGCACAATTTTCATTGCGCGAGTTTCCAGCTCAAAGCAATCAGCGAAATCCTCTGACAGGTAGCGTGATGCACCCCGAAAACCCAGCATCGGATTCTCTTCCTCTGGCTCATAGAGTTCACCGCCAATCAGGTTCGCGTATTCATTGGACTTAAAGTCCGATAGCCGCACAATTACTCGTTCCGGAGCAAAGGCCGCACCCAGGGTTGCAATACCTTCCACCAGTCTTTGTACGTAGTAGTCGACCGGATCGGCATAACCTGCAATCCGCTGATCCACCTGTGATTTTACATCAGCAGGCAATGTCGCGTAGTTGAGTAACGCTTTGGGATGTACGCCAATCATGCGGTTGATGATAAACTCCAGTCGCGCCAAACCGATACCGGCGTTAGGTATTGCACTAAAATCAAACGCACGATCCGGATTGCCTACATTCATCATAATTTTAAAGGGCAGCTCAGGCATGGCATCAACTTTCGAGGACTGCACCTCAAAATCGAGCAACCCCTCATAGACAAATCCTGTATCACCCTGCGCGCAGGAGACCGTGACCGGCTGACCTGAACTCAGCTTCTCTGTCGCATCACCACAGCCCACAATGGCCGGAATACCCAGCTCTCGAGCAATGATGGCCGCGTGGCAGGTTCGACCACCACGATTGGTCACAATCGCTGAAGCGCGCTTCATAATCGGCTCCCAATCGGGATCAGTCATCTCGGTTACCAGCACATCACCTGCATTAACTTCATCCATCTGGGCAATATCATTGATAATCTTGACAGGACCACTACCGATACGGTGACCAATACTGCGGCCCTCAACCAGAACATCCGAACTTTCGTTCAGCATATATCGTTCAAGTTGATTAACGGAACTCCTGCTCTTCACCGTTTCCGGTCGCGCCTGCACAATATAAAGTTTGCCGGTATCCCCATCCTTGGCCCATTCCACATCCATTGGCCGCTGATAGTGGCGCTCGATAATCAACGCCTGTCTGGCCAATTCCTGAACTTCTTCATCATTAATTGAAAAACGATTTCGGTCTGCCGCATCAACCTCAACGGTTTCTACCGATCGCCCGGTTTCAGCTGAAGGATCGTAAATCATTTTGATCGCTTTGCCGCCCAGATTACGGCGCAGTACGGCAGGTTTTCCCGCTTCCAGAGCGGGCTTGTAAACATAGAACTCATCCGGATTTACCGAACCCTGCACTATAGTTTCACCGAGGCCATAGGACGACGTAATAAAGACCACATCCGGAAAACCCGATTCCGTATCCAAAGTAAACAAGACTCCACTGGCAGCCGTTTCACTGCGCACCATATACTGAATGCCTGCAGAGAGAGCAATCAGGCTATGCTCAAATCCCTGATGCACGCGATAGGCAATAGCGCGGTCATTAAACAGGGAAGCAAAAACCTCCTTAATTGCCAGCAAAACATTATCAATACCGCGTATGTTGAGGAAAGTTTCCTGCTGTCCGGCAAAGGACGCATCCGGTAAATCTTCAGCGGTAGCCGATGAACGAACCGCAACAGTCAGCTGCTCATTGCCGTCCTGCAGATCTGAAAAATTAGATCGGATCTGCGCTTCAAACTCTGCACTAAAGGGCGCATCGATAATCCATTGTCTGATCTCTGCGCCCGTCCTGGCCAGTGCATTGACATCATCAACATCCAGTTCGGCAAG
>CBDUGR010000182.1:0-5345 GCA_965366515.1 uncultured Gammaproteobacteria bacterium
GGGGATATATTTTTGATATGGACGGTACCCTGGTGTTAGGAGATAAACGTAATAAAGGACTCAACCCTCTACCCGGTGCGCTGGAAATTACTCGGTGGTTGGCGAAAAAAGAAATTCCTTATCTGTTGTTTACAAATGGTACGACTCGTACACCACATCACTACGCCAAAACGCTACGTGAATGTGGCTTTGACCTCAGAGACCAACAGTTGATGACGCCAGCTAGCAGCGCAGCGGATCTGTTTGTTCGGCGAGGCTACAGAAGGGTTATGGTGCTCGGTGGTGATGGGTTGGGTGAGCCGCTGCGTGACGTTGGAATAGAGGTGGTGCAGCCGAATGGTAGTAGTGATGTCGATGCTGTGCTGGTCGGCTGGTATCCGGATTTCAACCTGAGCTCTATAGAAGCTGCTTGTAATGCAGTTTGGAATCATGGCGCGGAGGTGTTCAGTGCATCGCAGGTCGTTTTTTTCGCTACGGCAAATGGAAGAGCGCTCGGAACATCACGGGCTATTTCAGCGATGTTGCGAGATTTAACTGGATGTCGAATTAATTTAGTAGGAAAGCCATCCATTCATGCGGTAGGCAGTGCCGGTAGACGACTTAAAGTAAAAACAAGAGATGTGGCTGTAGTGGGTGATGATCCTGAACTTGAGGTGCCTATGGCGCATCGTGGCCGAGGGTGTGCGATCGCGGTCAATACCGGGTTGGCAGATGCATCAGCGTATGGGCATCTACCTAAATCGAGGCAGCCGCATCTTATTGTGCGTGGCGTCGATGAACTGCTTGAGTTATTGACCGTCGTCTATGGGAAATAGTAAGAGCTATTCAGTTCCGCGCCAGAGCCGTTTGGTCAACCTAAAAAGGGGAATTATGAAGCAACAAAAAATCTATCTAATTTGGAAAACTCTTTGGCGGTTGCTATAGCTCGGGATGCTTAAAGTTGGAGGGTTAAAAAGACTTGAATAAGTGAAATCTAAATCGCAGGAAGTTATGAGCAATCTGGTACTACCTTGATTGCCTGTGGCAGCTTCGTAAGCACTATGAGGAAATTTATATGCAAGACTTAAAAGAAAAAGTTACTTATATTTCGGGTGGCGCAAACGGCATCGGAGCCGAGATTGCTCGACGATTTGCTGAGCAAGGTAGCTATGTAGTGATCGGGGATATTAACCAGAGTTTGGCAGAAACCACAGCTGCAGGCATCTGTGCGAAAGGGGGTAAGGCCATTGCCTTGGCGCATGATGTAAGCGATGAGGCTCAGTGGGAGTCCGCAATCACACAGACGCTATCTGTTTTCTCCGGTTTTGATATCTTGATTAATAACGCTGGTATAGAACAAACCTGTCCGCTGGCGGATATAGAATTGGTTGATATGCAGCGTCAGCTCGATGTTAACGTTATTGGGACTATTCTAGGTCATAAACATGCGATCCGTGTTATGCGGCCTGGAGGCAAAGCCGGTAAGGGGGGAAGTATTATTAATTTATCCTCTGTTGCAGCTCTGGTTGGAACTCCGGGACTTGGCGTCTACAGTGCTACGAAGGGAGCAGTACGCTTGCTTAGTAAAGCGGCGGCAGTGGAATGTGGGCGATTTGGCTATAACATTCGGGTCAACTCTATCTACCCAGGTTTGGTTAAGACAGATATGGGTGATAAGTTGGTGGACGATTTTGTTCGTTTGGGAATATTTCCGAATCGTGCAATAGCTGATGAACAAATTCTGACAACCTATCCAATAGGACGTACGGGCGTGCCGAAAGATATTGCTGGTGCAGCGCTGTTCTTAGCTTCGGATCAGTCTAGCTGGATGACCGGTGGTGAAATCGTGCTCGATGGTGGCATGACTATAAGTTAGTGGGCCGGTGCTCAGTTCGCTAGTTGATCTCAGAATTTGACCTCATAGATATTGCTTGGAAATTCCTCGTTCATACCTTCAAAACACAAGGAGAAAACAATGCTGCTAAAAGATAAGAACGCGTTGGTCACCGGTGCTGGACTTGGTATCGGGAGGGCTGTAGCTCTAATGTATGCGCAGGAAGGGGCTAATGTGATGGTATCGGATATAGATGAAGCCGCCGCAAGTGAAACGGTCCGGTTAATCGAAGCCGCTGGCGGCAGGGCTCTGTTCAGGCGGTCTGATGCATCTAATTCAGAAGATCAGGTTATGCTCGTTCAGGATACAGTGAGAGAGTTGGGACGTCTGGATGTGGCTTGCAATAACGCCGGAATCAGTGGCGACTTCTTGCAGGCGGTAGAGGTCACTGATGATCAATGGCTAAAAGTGATCGATCTAAATTTGAGCGGTGTCTTCTATGGCTGCAGAGCCCAGATTAAGGCGATGCTTAATACTGGTGGTGGCGCTATCGTAAATATGTCTTCCATTCTCGGTGCTGTAGGCCATCCAGAACTAGCCCCTTATGCGGCGGCCAAGCATGGCATTGTTGGTTTGACCAAAGTGCTGGGGCTCGAGTACAGTGAGCGTGGTGTACGAACTAACGCAGTAGGTCCGGGGTTTATTAACACCAGGCTAACCACAGAGAACTTGCCTGATGAGGCACGTGCAGTGGTTGAAGGACTACATGCATTTAACCGACTGGGAGAGCCGGATGAAGTGGCTAATCTGGTGGCCTGGCTAAGTAGTGACAAAGCAAGCTTCGTGACCGGTTCTTACTATCCCGTCGATGGCGGTTATTTGGCTCGTTAATTCTAAAAAGGGAAGTTTCGGCGAGCTTGCTTCTGTGGCGTGCGAATTGCGAATCTAACAGGCAACCGGTGTATTAGATAACGTTGGAGTGGAGCGAAGATGGGCCTTTTATGGGGCTATTTTATTCAATAATAAAAAGTTATAAAACAGCATAATAGCGTCTATTATTAATCTTTTATCTTAAGTTTATAGGGCCGCTAAAATGTTCACCTATTAATTGAATGAAGATGTAAATTTTCTGAAAGCGGGTAGGGCCCTTATCGAGTACATGGATTCCTCTTGGTGTTAAGGGAAGTCCAATCTGTATTATTGCAATTAACAATTAACATTTAGCCATACACAATCCACAACACTTTAGTCCTTGGTTTAGCCGGGGAAGGCGACTGAAATTTATCCGGCAGATTTAAGGGAGGATAAATACAGATAAAGCGCTCCAATATCTTCTGTTGTCATGCGCGAAAAGGGTCCCCAGGGCATGGGTGACCAGGATATTAATTGGCCTGTTTGCATGCGCTCGATGAATTCTTGTTTGGTTAGGCCCGCCACCTTGCCGGTAATCGAGTCAGGCAATAAGCTTGGGCTTACCAGGTTTAGCTCCGGTTTTTTAGGATGTTCGAACCGCATGCCACCAGCATAGAATTCACCCAGGTATGCTCCTGTTTTCAGGCTACGGTGGGTATGACATTCTCTGCATGACCCCATGGCTTCCGCCAGATAGCGCCCATATTCGATGGATGCTGTTCTGGGTATGCTATCGGGAAAGGCTGGAGCCGATTTTTCCGGTTTGATAAAATAAGCCAGTGCCAGTTTCCCAAGAAAATTATAACCTGTGGGCTCTACCCTGTTTTTGACAGGTGTCTGGGTTCGTAAGAATGAAAGAATGGCGACCAGATCGGTGTCGCTCAAACGTTGGTAATTCATAAAAGGCAATCCAAATTCACCCCTATGATTGATTCCGGTACGTATAAAACGTGTGACTTGGTCATCACTTAAGCGTCCGATTCCCGTTTCCTCGTCAGGTGTGATATTTGGAAAACGAACCGTACCTAAAAAAATCTCTTCAAAAAAACCGCCGGACAAAGGGACCTTTTCTCCGGCAATAATCGCATCACGCTGATTGACGTCACCATGGCAGTCCGCGCAGCGGGCAGGACCGTAGACCAGGTACTCACCCCGTGTAATCATCTCAGGGTTGTTAGAGGCATTCAGGGTTTCAAAAGGAAGGTCATATGAGCGTTGAAAGTTAAAGGTTATGTCGATAACAAGGAGGGTAACCGAAAGTGTTATTAGTAAAGATATCAGCGGTAAGATAATCTTCCATTTTTTTTTATGAGGGGCTGACTTTCTCAAGGGTTCTCCAGTTTTTTTAAAGGATTCGCCTCGGATCAAAAAGGAACCGCGCGTACAGAAAGAATAAACGTCATTCTTGATTCAGACAAGCGCCGCAATATGTGCGTTTGTTTGTTATTATGCGTCACCTTTTATTAAAGGTGAAAACTATAATGGGATATCCGCCGACCTTTTGCGCCGTACCTTATTAAAGGCATTCCGGCCAGCTTTACTCCGTGTTAAGGTATGACATCTATAGGGCGGTCGGTTTGTTAGAGCGGTTTTAGATGTATATGCATATGTTGCATGCGATTGGTTAACCGCAGAGAATTGACATAGGCGATATTGTTGCCTGCCTCTGGAACAGTCAAAATTATAGCTGATGCAGAGTTTGTCGTGGATGGGGGCTTAATTGCACATTAATTTGGCCGGGTAGATTTAGATCTGCCGGTTTTGAGTCAATGGTTGGAGCTACTACAGGTATATAAAAAAAATGGGTATAAAAAATCAATTCGACGACGGTCTGTCGACAACACTTCTGATCTCAATCGTTTATCCACTGGGCCCGGCAGCTATGATTCTGATGCCGATGATTGTTGGTGGTGTTATTGAAAGCTATGGATTCAGTGAGCAGCAGGCGGGGACCATTGCGTCACTGGAAGGCATGGGGTTGGTGATCGCTTCGGTCATCGCTTCTCTGTGGATACGCAAGGTTTCCTGGACTAAGGCGCTGTTTATTTCTTTTTTTATGACGGCGCTGCTCAATCTGATCAGTACTATGTTTACTGAATACACGCCACTAATGATAGCTCGTTTTGCAACCGGGATTGCTGAGGGTACCATGTTTGCAGTGACTGTTGCTGCACTCGGCGATAACCGTCACCCGGACCGGGCCTTCGGCTTTGCCCAGGCCGTGCAGGGCGTGATGATGTTTGCGTTCTTTGCTGCTGCACCTTATTTGATGAAAATTTGGGGAGTAAACGGCGTGTTTTATATGTTAGCAGGCGCCTGTGTCGCGATGATGCTGTCGCTATACAGATTTCCTTCTAAAGGCTTGGATCATGCTAAGCTCCAGGCGGAGCATGTGGAGGATTCGCAAGGTAGCACCTTTTTGATTTGGCTTGGACTGTTTGCCAGCGTTATCTTTTTTGTCGCCATTTTCGGGTTTTGGGGGTTTATAGAGCGTATCGGCCAGGCAGCGGGTTTGTCGCCCGAGACTATCGGCCTTACGCTGGGAGCCGCGCTGATAATTGCAATAGGTGGAGCGATGTCTGCCGCCTGGGCGAGTGACAGATTCGGTCGAAACCTGCCG